>JAEXXN010000334.1 GCA_023405875.1 Bacillota bacterium
GAGACAAGGATACTATTTTCTCCGGGACCTTGTCAAGCACTATGCGCCTGCCTTTGAAGTCCGTTATGTCTATCCTCACTTCATTTGTCGATCCAGGCTGAGATTCAGATGCTATTTGGGGTGGTTCTGTACTCTTGGAGCAGCCTGTAAGACTAAATATCATTGCTATTGCAATTACAAATGCCAGTAACTTTTTCATTCTCATAATACACTCCTTCGGATGGTTTGTTAACCGTTTATCTTTATGCAATTACTGCGAAAAACAAAAGTTCCCTCCTGAAAACGGAAGGAACAAAAGCTCTGTACCCGGCACCTCCCTGTCGCTGGTAGGTAAGCTACTCCCTTTACAGTGGCGGGACCCTATGGGATTTTCACCCATTTCGCTATTTAAAGCATATTGATTCTATCATAATAATTCCCAATTTACAATGGTTAATACGTTATATCCCTGCCCTCATATATATTCCGGAGCAATTCTTCCATTTCCTTGAGAGAAATCTTCACAGGATTCACTTTTGTTGAGCCCTTCATGGAATTTGCCGCAAGGCTGTCGAAGCAACCGGCAAAGGCTTCTTCAGCAATACCCATTTCTCTGAAGGAGCCGGGTATGGACAGCCTTCCACCCAATTCTTTGATTGACCGGATGAAGTCACTGCTTCCTATCCTCACTCCCAGATACTGCAGTTTTTCTCTGACCAATGCATCTCTTGAGTTGAATTGCAGTACATAAGGCAGCACTACTGCATTGAGCAGTCCGTGACCATAGTTGAATTTTCCTCCCAGTGCATGGGAAATTCCGTGGGCCATTCCGAGCCCCACGTTTCCAAAGGCACTTCCCGCTATGGACTGGTAATTATGTACCTTTTCCCGGTACTCCACAGCACCGGTTTCAAAGGAAAGGGGCAGATATTTGAATAAGCCCTCAACTGCGCCGGAAGCCAGGCATTCGGTATAATCGTCCAGATTGGTATTTATATAACATTCCACAGCATGGGTCATTGCATCCATGCCGGTTTCCGCAACGACATTCCGGGGCATTGATAGTGTGAGCCCGGCGTCCAGTATTGCGACATCAGGCATAAAAGCATTGGATTTTAGTCCGATCTTTATATCCTTATCCTTGTAAGTAATAACCGAAACCCTGGTCACTTCAGTTCCTGTTCCCGAGGTTGTAGGTATTGCAATAAATCTAAGCTGCTTCCTTGCACCGGGCAGAGGCTCATTCATTGCTCTGTCAAAATCAAGTCCCGGATATTCATAAAAAAGTGCCATGGCTTTAGCCGCGTCAATTGCCGAACCGCCTCCGACAGCCACAATTGTATCGGGAGCAAAATCCCTCATTGCCGAAACACCGTCCAGTATTTCATCTGTAGTCGGATTCTTCTTTATACCTGAATAAACCTGGCATATGCAGCCTTTACCTTGAAGCATTCTCTCTATTGAAGCCATAGTTCCGTTTTTTAAGGTTGAGCCTTCTCCGGTTACGGCAAATACTCTGCTGCCTTCAATTTTTTCAAGATAGCTCAAACTCCCCACGCCCGTCACGATCAGTTCACCATGCAACCTAATTTCTTTCACAATCACACCTCATATATTATGATATTTTAAAGCTTATTCAGCCAGAAGCCGCCGATCTCTATCTCCCCGGCTCCCGTTCTGTAATTGTGGACAAATAAATATGTTGATTTGTCCTGCTCCTTACCTTCATATTGTAATACAAAAGGTGCCCCTTTGTAAAATGTCTCTGTTGTATCATAGCATAATATAGTATTTCCCATGATGCGGTATTTTCCCTTATGCAATATCAACATATCGTTGCTGTCCCCAAGGGTGCTGGCAATACAATGCAGGTATGTGCCGTCGGCATTGAAGGTGTATGCAGTGGAAAACGCTGATGCCTTCATGGTACCGTCTGATATTTTATCAAAATTACTGATTATGTCAACGTCAGTATCCGACCAGGTTCCGACCAGCACTTCCTTTACGAAGTCCCTCCTGTATTGTATGTACAATATATCTCCTGAGCTGCTTGCTTCAGTATCCATCGCCCTTCCTGCTATTAAGAAGTCAATCGGTATATACATCTTTCCATTCAATCTGAAAGGAGCTATGCCCACATCAACCTTAGCGCCGTTCAGCAAGGCTTCCCCGCTGCCCTCTTCCATTTCTACGCGCATTGCCGTTCCATACTCATTGTTCCAGTTAACACTGATACTGCTGCCTAAAATGCTGACCTCGGGATATGTATAGTAGCCTGCATCCGGCTGCTTGAAAGCATATTTGAATTTATCGGAGGAAATCAGGATATATTCCTTTCCGGCCTTTTGCCTGATCAGGAAATCATCTTTATTGATTTCAGTATCATTTACAACTATCTGCGCCAGCTTCAGGTATCCGGTATTTGAAGGGAGCTCAGCATTACTATTCCCGGAATAGTATTCCTCATATATCCTGGTGATAATAATTACTGCCATTTCCCTTGTACAGGTTCCCCTTGGGCTTATACTCCCATCCACACCCTTTATGAAGCCTTTGCCGCTCATGAACTTTACAGCTTC
>JAEXXN010000513.1 GCA_023405875.1 Bacillota bacterium
CCCGACAACCGGCATTCTCATTCGAATGCAGCGGTGTCAAATCCTGCAGTACATTGTACTGAAAGATGAGAGAGGAATAATTGTATTTGTATATACATTAACCTCTTTCAGAAGAAAGAGGTTTTAATTTTTCCCCCGGGAAAAGAGGTGTCTTATGAGTACTGAAAGCGTAAGGAGGTTTTTTCTGGACCAGGGAATGGAGGATCCGGTTTTTGAGCTGGAGGGCAGCGGAGCTACTGTAGAAGAGGCAGCCAGGACAATTGGAGTCGATGAGGCTCTCATAGCAAAGACCCTTTCCTTTAAGGTAAAGGACAAAAATGTTCTTATAGTTATGAAAGGAGATGCAAGGGTAGATAATAAGAAATTCAAAAAGTATTTCAGTGTGAAGGCAAAAATGCTGGAGCACGGCGAGGTCGAGAGTATTACGGGGCATCCCGTGGGCGGGCTTTGTCCCTTCGGACTGAAAAGCGAGCTGGAGGTGTATCTGGATACATCCATCAGTAATTTTGATTACATATATCCGGCTGCAGGCTCGAGATACACAGCTTTGAAAATATCACCCCGGGAGCTTATGGCGCTTACAAAAGCTGTTTGGGTGGATGTGTGCCAATAGGCAGGGAACAATTGAATAAGCTCTATCCAGAGAGGTGGAGGGACTGGCCCGATGAAGCCCGGCAACCTGCAGCATTGTGAGGTGCCAATTCCAGCAGTAATTATCCGTAGGATGTTTGCTGAAAGATAGATAAGTGGTAAATTACCCCTTCTGTTTTTCAGGAGGGGTTTATAATTAATAAAAAAAGGGAGAGATAATAATGAGTAAAAAAGAATTGAAGTTCGACACACTACAGGTACATGCGGGTCAAAATCCGGATCCCACTACAGGCTCAAGGGCAGTTCCCATTTATCAGACCAGCTCCTATGTATTCAACAATGTGGAGCATGCAGCAAACCTTTTTGGCCTGAAGGAATTCGGAAACATATATACAAGGATCATGAATCCGACAAGCGATGTACTGGAGCAGAGAATAGCGGCTCTGGAAGGCGGCGCAGGAGCTCTGGCCGTTGCTTCAGGCTCTGCGGCAATCACATATTCCATACTGAACATTGCCGAATCAGGTGATAATATAGTTTCGGCAAGCACCTTGTACGGCGGAACCTATAACCTGTTCTCACATACGCTGCCCAAACTGGGTATAAAGACAACCTTTGTAGATCCCGACGATCCGGAAAACTTCAGAGGAGTCATAGACAGCAAGACAAAGGCTTTATATATAGAGACCATCGGAAATCCGGGAACAAACCTGATAGACATAGAAGCAGTGGCAAAGATAGCCCATGAGAATGGAATTCCGCTCATAGTGGATAATACCTTCGGCACACCTTACCTGATCAGGCCGATAGAGTACGGTGCGGACGTGGTGGTGCATTCGGCGACAAAGTTTATCGGCGGCCACGGAACCTCAATAGGAGGGCTTATAGTAGACTCAGGCAAATTCGATTGGGCAGCCAGCGGCAAATTCCCGGGAATCACAGAGCCCGACCCCAGCTATCACGGCGTAAAGTTTGCCGAAGCCTTCGGGCCTCTTGCATATATACTTAAAGCCAGGGTACAGCTCTTAAGGGATACCGGAGCAGCTCTCAGCCCCTTTAACTCCTTCCTGTTCATACAGGGTCTGGAAACCTTGTCTCTCAGGCTGGAAAGGCATGTAGCCAATACCCGGAAGATAGTTGATTTTCTGAGCAGCCACCCTTCGGTGACCTGGGTGAATTATCCGGAGCTCGAGGGCAATAAATACAATGAGCTTGCAAAGAAATACTTCCCTAAAGGAGCCGGATCGATATTCACCTTCGGAATAAAGGGCGGAGCAGAAGCCGGTAAAAAGTTCATAGATGCCCTTGAGATATTCTCGCTTCTGGCTAATGTCGCCGATGCAAAGTCACTGGTTATACATCCTGCAAGCACTACCCATTCCCAGCTTTCGGAAAGCGAACTGATAGCAGCAGGGGCAGGCCCGGACCTCATAAGGCTTTCAATAGGACTTGAGGATGCTGATGATCTTATCGAGGACCTGGATCAGGCTTTAAAAACGGCAACAGCGTAGGGTCACAGACAAAAAGTCATGGGGGGTATTTAAATGTCCCAATATAGTGAAGGTAAAATAATCAGCAGCTCGATATCCGAGCAGGATCTGAAGAAGCTGCTGGATATGGTGGAAGCTGTGCATTACGGCTCGGTAACACTGGTGATCCAGGATGGAAAGGTCATACAATTTGAGAGAAATGAAAAGGTTAGACTAAAGCAAAAAGAAAAATAAAATACTTCCCCTGTGATGCAGTTGACCAGACAAACTGGAGGCTGAACAATTCCCGATTTATTGGGAAAGGTTCGGTCTTTTTCTTTTATATAATGCAAAAGTGGAAGAATGCGCAACAAGGGTAGGGAACGACCCCCGTGTCGTGACCTTTGTAGCACATCATATTTACGTCGCATTATTCTACTAATTTACCCTGAAGGGTGGGATAGCATGATAAGCATCAGAGGATTGAGTAAGACCTACTTTACACATGAAGCAAAAATAGAAGCAATAAAAAACATAAGCCTGGATATAGAAAGAGGAGACATTTTCGGGATCATCGGCTTCAGCGGAGCAGGAAAATCCACCCTGATAAGATGCCTGAACAGGCTTGAAGAGCCGGATAGCGGTACGGTATCCATAGAGGGCGTAGAGATAACCGCTTTGGATAAGAATGAGCTTCTGAGAGCCAGAAATAAAATAGGTATGATATTCCAGCACTTCAACCTTTTTGATTCCAGGACGGTATTTCAGAATGTAGCATTTCCCCTTGAGGTTGCAGGTTACCCCAAGCACCTGATTGCCGGAAGGGTCAATGAGATAATCGAGCTTGTAGGGCTTTCGGATAAAATAAACTCTTATCCTTCCCAGCTTAGCGGCGGTCAGAAGCAGCGGGTAGGAATCGCCAGGGCCCTGGCAAATGAGCCTGATGTTCTGCTGAGTGATGAAGCGACTTCAGCCCTGGACCCCCAGACGACCTTTTCTATCCTTGAACTTCTTGAGAGCCTTAACAAAAAGCTTGGAATAACCATAATATTGATCACCCATGAGCTTGATGTCCTGCGGTATATATGCAGCAACATGGCGGTGATTGAAGAGGGTGAGATAGTAGAAAAAGGATCGGTGGAAAAGTTTTTCCTGAATCCTGAAAGCAATACGGCAAAGCGCTTTATAAATATTTTAAACCGCTTTAATATAAGAAAACTGTATCAGGGAGGTGATGGGATTTGAGCGGGGATCTGCTTGAAATATTACTGGAGGGTCTGGGGCAGACAGCTTATATGGTTGTGCTCTCCACAATCATTTCACTTTTAATAGGGCTGCCCCTGGGTATAACGCTGGTAGTTACAGAAAAGGGCCATGTGCTTGAAGCGCCTGTGGTAAATAAGGTATTGAGCACCATAATAAATGCGCTCAGGTCCTTTCCTTCGATCATACTTATCATAGTGCTGCTTCCGCTTTCAAGGCTTGTAGTAGGGACCACCCTTGGCTCCACGGCGGCGGTGGTGCCTCTTTCGGTAGGCTCTGCCCCCTTTGTTGCCCGGATAATAGAAAGCGGGCTTAAGGAGGTGGAAAGGGGCAAGATCGAAGCCGCTCAAGCGATGGGAGCCAGGCCGCTGAAGGTGATTTCAGCCGTACTGATACCCGAGGCTTTGCCGTCGATAATACGAGGGATAACCATATCTATAATTACGATAATAGGGTTTACAGCGATTGCAGGAGCCATAGGGGCAGGAGGCCTCGGAAGCATCGCAATACGTTACGGGTATCTGAGATTCAGAAATGATATACTGCTTGCCACAGTGCTTTTGCTGATAGCTCTTGTGCAAGGGATACAGTGGAGCGGAGATTATCTGGCAAAAAGCATAAACAGGAAAAGACATAAATTTGAGTGACCGGACAGAAATGAACAATTAAATTTTATTAACAGGGAGTGTAGAAATTATGAAAAAGAAGCTTATAGCATTGGCATTGACCGGATTATTTGCCATAGGGAGCCTTACAGGCTGCACACAGAATCAGGCCGCCCAGCCTGCAAGCCAGCCGGCTGCAGCAGCCACCGAAGCACCGAAGAAGCAAGTCACGCTTAAGATAGGTGCTGCCGTCGTTCCGCATGCAGAGATACTTGAATTTGTAAAGCCCAAGCTCAAGGAACAGGGAATAGAGCTTGAGATCATAGTGCTCGATGATGAAGGGCAGCTTAACCCGGCGCTCAGTGAAAAACAGATCGACGCCAACTATTTCCAGCACATACCCTATCTTGATTCCGTAGCTGCGGAAAAGGGGTATTCCTTTACAGCACTTGCCGGTATACATGTAGAGCCTATCGGTTTTTATTCCTCAAAGCTGAAATCGGTGGATGAGCTTAAAGAGGGCTCCAAGATAGCAATACCCAATAATCCCTCCAATGAATACAGGTCACTGGTGCTGCTTGAGAAGAACGGCCTGATAAAGCTGAAGGAAGGCATTGAAAACTACCAGGCTACTCCCAGGGATATTGCAGAAAACCCGAAGAAGCTTGAATTCATTGAAGTGGATGCCGCTCAGCTGGCAAGATCCCTTCCGGATGTTGCGGGAGCTATCATAAATACCAACTATGTCCTTGAAGCGAAGATCGATCCCAATTCCGCACTGTTCAGGGAGGCCGCGGACTCGCCCTATGCCAATATAATCGTGGTACGAAAGGGAGATGAAAACCGTGTAGAGATAAAGAAGCTTATTGAGCTGCTTACCACACAGGATGTGAAGGATTTTATAAAGGAAAAGTACGGAGTTGCAGTGGTACCGGCATTTTAATAAAGCATTGTCTGTAAAAGGGGTGAGGATTGAATGCATTACAATGAAGCAGCAAATATATTGGGAAAGCATCCGTGCTTCAGCGGTGAGGCCCATGTGAAGCATGGCCGCATACACCTGCCTGTAAGTCCGGTCTGTAATATACAATGCAGATTCTGCAAACGCAGCATCAACAAATTCGAAGAACGGCCCGGAGTCAGCCGGAAAATACTTACCCCTGAGGAAAGCCTTGAAATACTGGACAGAGCGCTGAAGCTCTGTCCGGATATCACAGTGGTTGGTATCGCCGGACCCGGCGATACTCTTGCTTCTCCCCATGCTCTGGACACCTTCGAGCTGGTGCATGAAAAACACCCGGAGCTTATCAAATGCATGAGTACCAATGGCCTGATGCTTGAACCGAATGTCCGGAGGATCCTCAAGGTAGGGGTAAAGACAATAACTGTGACTGTAAACGCAGTGGATCCGGATATATTGACAAACATATGCTCCCACATACTATGCAATGGCGGGAGCATGACCGGAAAACCGGCAGCCGTACAGCTTATAGCTGCGCAAATGGAAGGGATCCGTAAAGCGGCTGCCTTGGGTTTGATTGTCAAGGTAAATACCGTGCTTGTTCCAGGCGTAAATGACGGACACATCGGTGATGTGGCAAAAACAGCCGCCGGTCTGGGCGCGGCAATGATGAATATCATTCCGCTGATACCCCAGTTTGAAATGTCCCATATCAGTGCGCCGGATTGCGATATGCTTTCTGCTGCAAGGGAAGCGGCTGAAAGGCATCTGGTTGTTTTCAGGCATTGCAGGCACTGCCGGGCCGATGCCTGCGGGATACCCGGAAAAGGTATTGATATAGCGGACCGGCTTTATGAAAGAAGGGTGGAGACTTTTTCCCACGGATAGATTTTAAAGGTCGGAGTTGATTTTTATGAGTTATAAGGTAGCTGTGGCAAGCGGCGACGGAATGGTGATAAACAGGCATTTCGGCAGAGCCGAGCAGTTTCTGATATTTGAAGTTGACGGGGAAGCTTACAGATTTGTGGAGCTGAGGGCCAATACACCGGCCTGCGTACAATGGGAGCACAGTGATGAAGCATTGCTGAGATCCGTGAAGCTTTTATCCGATTGCAGTATTGTGCTTGCCAGCCGGATAGGGCGCGGAGCAATGGAATTCCTGAATGGAAACGGAATAAAAACATACCAGGCAGCAGGTTTTATAGAAGATATATTAAAAAATATTATTGAAAAGACACATTAGCATATATGGAGGGGTGTTGGTATTGGGCAACAAGAAGATCAAACAAATAGCAATATACGGTAAGGGCGGAATAGGAAAATCCACTACAACGTCCAATATAAGCGCAGCGCTGGCAGAAGCAGGGTATAAGGTGATGCAGTTCGGGTGCGACCCCAAGAGCGATTCTACAAATACGCTGAGGGGGGGTCAATATATTCCGACTGTTTTAGACACCCTGAGAGAAAAAAATGTAGTAAAGGCCGGTGAAGTGATATTTGAAGGCTTTGGAGGCACTTACTGTGTGGAAGCGGGGGGGCCTGCTCCCGGGGTAGGCTGTGCAGGGCGGGGGATCATCA
>JAEXXN010000531.1 GCA_023405875.1 Bacillota bacterium
ATGCCTAATAATTCTAGGTATCCATTGCTTATCCATTATTTGTTGTGGTACATCCTCGTGAGAATCAAATATTACCTTTTTATTTTTCCGCTTTAATCTGCTTCCCAGTGTCAGCAGATCCGGATCATGAAAATGGTAAATATCAGCATTTATCTCAATTGCTTTTTTATACATCTTGTGTCTCGTACAAATAAACCTTTCAATCCTATTTTTCGGTTTAAATTTTGTAGATACTATACTAACACCATTAATAACTTCATCCTCTTTATCATCATTAACCAACAGAGTTACATAATAACCATTGTTAACAAGTGATATACACTCTTTCTCAAATATTCTGACATCGTATCTGCTATGAGCACTTGTAATATGGCAGACCTTTTTGCCCATGTCATCATCCCTCACAATGCTTTTTTACTCCCCATATGCCGTTAATATTATCTCCATCGCTTTCTTACCCTCTTCGCCATTTATCAAAGGCTCAGCATTATTGTTAATCGCATCAATAAAGTTCTTATATAGCGGGGCATGACCGGAACCATATACATTATCTACTTCGACATTTTCATCTGCAGTATCATAATCTCTTCTATCTGCAAAATCCCATGTCTTTATTTCATTGACAGCCAATCCACCTATGACAACAGTACCCTTCTCACCAAATATGCTGAGTGTCTCTTCCAGGTTCTTCGGATAGACACAAGCGCTGCCCTCAACTATACCAATAGAGCCATTTTTAAATCTTATTAATATAGCTCCGAAGTCTTCCATTTCTATATCTCTTAAAAAAGTCCCCCTTTCTGAGTGAATCCTTTCCACTTCAGATCCCATCATCCACTGTAGCAGATCAATATTATGAATGCACTGATTCATAAGTGTTCCTCCATCTAATTTCTTTGTGCCTCTCCAGGGTGCTTGCTTATAATAGCTATCATCTCTTGTCCACAAAATTCTCGCTGTTCCATTTATAATCCTACCAAATCTTTCTTCTTCAATTGCTCTTCTAAGTTTTTGTATCGGGGGATTAAATCTATTCTGATGGGATACACATATCTTCTTACCCTTTTCTTTTGCCAGAGTAATTATAGTATCCGCATCTTTAATTGATAAAGCCATAGGCTTTTCAATAAGTATATGTTTATCTCTATTCAGACAATCCACAGCATGTTTAGCATGATATCCACTCTCTGTTGCTATAGCAACAACATCTATAGCCTCATTATCCAACATTTTTATATAATCTGTATAGACCTTCACATCTGATTTATCTATAATGTCTACATACGACTTCTTTCTCTCTAAGGCTTTTTCTTCTATGATATCACATACTGCAACTAATTCTGCATCTTGAATATTGTTGACCAATGCTTCAATATGCTTGTACGCAATTCTTCCGCAGCCTAATATTGCAAACTTTTGTTTTGACATATTAAATACCTCCCTCTTTTATACAAAAAATCCTCCTCTTAAGATAGAAATAATTTTTTCTGAGGCCTTTCCATCACCATAAATATTCTTGATACTATGAACCTCTTTTTTCTGTTTAACGTTATCATATATCCTATTTTCTTCTGTTAATATATTAAACCCACAATCTGTTAATTCTCTCCAGCTAGTATCCGGCATTATTATAACAGCTTGCTTTCCTGCAAAGTATGCTTCCTTCTGAAAACCTCCACTATCAGTAACTACCTTGTAACAGTGTTCCGTGAGTCCCATTAGCTTTAAATAGTCAATTGGTTCTATTATCATAATATTGGAGGTTAAATGCTCCAATCCAAATTCCTGTATTCTTTTTTTTGTTCTAGGATGTATAGGTAGCACCACTTTCATTTCCTTAGAAAGTCTATTTACATCCATAAGAATTTTTTCTAGTTTCTCTGGTATGTCTACATTGAAATCCCGGTGCATGGTCATCATAACGTATTCATTTTTTCTAAGATCTAATTCATTAATAATTGAATAATCAAATATAGGTTTCATCTTCAGGAATACATCATACATAACATCTCCTGTGAAAAATATATTACTGCTTATCCCTTCACTTTTAAGGTTTTCAACCCCTAACTTACTAGGGGTAAACAAAAAGGAAGATATTCTATCTGTTAAAACTCTGTTGGTCTCTTCAGGCATATCCTTTGGCTCTTGCCTAAGTCCTGCTTCTACATGCGCTATTTTGATTTTTAGCTTGGAAGCAGCTATTGCACCAGCCAAAGTAGAGTTCGTATCTCCATATAACAGTACAATATCTGGCTTTTCCTTTATCATTATCTCTTCAAGTTCAATCAACATCTTCCCTGTCATCTCACCATGGCTAGAAGCTTTGATTCCAAGGTTGTACTCCGGTTTCTTCATGTTGAATACATCAAAAAAAACTCCGGACATATTGCTATCATAATGTTGCCCCGTATGAACAACAATTTCTTGAATATCATCAAATTTACTGATTTCACTTTGTACGATTGCTTCTTTTACAAATTGAGGTCTTGCGCCTATTATTGATAGTATCTTCATATATTTCCCTCTATAATATCTCTATATTTTCTCTAACAATAACACTTTTCATAGCATTCTTTGTATCAAATATAGCTTTACAATTGGCTTGAACAAATTCATAATCAACTACTGTGTGAGCTGTTGTAACTACAACTAAGTCAGCATCCATAAGCACTCTTCTATCCAACTTCCTGATACTGATTTTTGACTTACCCTTGAATTTATACTCTGTTACAAATGGGTCATAGTAATCTACAATACAGCCTTCCTTTTCAAAACTCTCTATAACTCGTAAAGCTGGACTTTCTCTATAATCATCAACATCTTGTTTATATGCTACCCCTAGTATAAGTATGTTTGATCCATTTAGAGGCTTCTTAAATCTGTTTAGTATTTTACTGCTTCTTTCCACTACGTAATCAGGCATAGAGTCATTAATTATTCCTGATGTTTCGATTAGTTTTGTGTGATAATTATACTCTCTTGCTTTCCAAGAAAGATAATATGGATCTAAAGGGATACAATGTCCTCCAAGTCCCGGCCCCGGATAAAAAGCTTGAAATCCGTATGGCTTGGTCTTTGCTGCATCTATGAC
>JAEXXN010000537.1 GCA_023405875.1 Bacillota bacterium
TTGAAGCCTTCATTCATGCCTATACCGATGGATATCATTATGACTATTGATGCAGTACCTATGACGACCCCCATAACTGTGAGCAGAGTCCTTGTCTTTCTTCTGAGAAGATTTTTAAAGGTCATTCTGACTATATCAATACTATTCATCCAGTTCAATGTCCTTCCTTCTCTTTTTCCTTATCAGCTTTCTGGATGTAAATATTCCTGCTGCCACTACAACGATACCGATCCAGAAATACTTGTTCTTGATGGTATTGTTCATTATTTTGTCCTTTATACTTTCCGGCGGCTGGGGCATTTCCCCCGGCATTTCCATAGGAGGCATCTCCATTGCGTTTACTGTAAATTCCCTCTCATAGGTGAATTCATCCCCCGAAGGGTCTTCAAAGCTAAATACTACCTTGCCGGCAGTCTGACCGGGCTTCATGGGTGTTACCATTGCTTCAAAGTAGTCACTGGAGCCTGACTCGAAGTTGCCGATAAAGGCCTCTCCGTTCTCTATCTGGAAGTCACCCTCTAACTTTATCATTAAATTGGAAAGCTTTGTCTTCCCCTTGTTATAATACTGGAGGCTTACAGGAAAAGGCTGGCCTATGTATGCCTCAGGCATTATGCTTATTTCCGATGCATCCAGCTTTGACTGCTGTATAACCGGTATACCGATAAGCTCTTCAGCCTTGTACTCTGTGCCGTCTTCATCCTGGTATTCTATATTTGCTGTGATATTGTAGTATTTAGGCTGTGCATCGGGAATGGTATACATTGTGATTCCTCTGGAGGCAGTACCCTTTGGCTTTATGGCGTCAACAAAAAAGGTATTGCTGCTTCCTACCGGGGTGAACACAATATTTCCCTCCTTGTCCGAATCTATTCCCGTCAGATATATCTTTACATTCTTTACTTCCTTGTTCAGACTGGTATTCATAAAGACCAGATCAAGCTGGAATTCCTCCCCTGCCCTTACTACCTTAGGTTCAAAATTATAATTGCTTATGATGATCTTGGGGGTGATCTTGCTGTTTCCTCCGTTTACAAATACCCCGGCATATTGTGTCACCGTATGCTTTGTGTCGGGCTTTTCCGCCTCTTCATATTCAAGAGTGATCATTATGTTGTAGTTTTGGGTCTTGGCTTCGCTATTTGCATAAAGCATGTACTCAAGCTTTTTATGTTCTCCTGCCGCAAGTCCTTCAATGATCCTCACATCGGGGGATTTGGATATTATTCCTTCATCGCCCTTGACAGTCAGCTTCACATTCTTTGCATTTGATTTGCCCTGGTTGTTGACATCAAAGCTGAGCAGGAAATTTTCGTTGGCCTTTACCTGCTGGGGCATAACCGTGATATTATCAAGAGCAATGTTTGAGCTTTTGCTTCCGCCCTGAACATTTATAAAAAAGCTTGTAGAATTGGAATGGACCTTGTTCCTCTGGTCGGTATACTCCATCTTCACCCCAAGACTGTAATTCCCGCTTTCCATTGAATCGTCGGCCAATAAGCTGAGAACCAGGTTTTTCTTTTCATTTCCTTTAATGCTGTCAAAGTAAAAGCTGTCAACACCGCTTGATAAGGTAAACTTATCCTTTTCAAGCCCTTCTATGGATACCTTCACTCCCTTTGCCTCCAGGTCGCCCAGGTTTGAAAGGTTGAAGCTTACCTGCATCTTTGAGCCTGCATTTACAGGATTGGCACTGTATTTGATGTCGTCTACCAGCAGCACCGGCTCATTCTTGTTACCTGTGACCTTTACATAAATGGTTTCCGTCCTTGTAAAATAGTCGTTCTTGGAATTATAATACTTGAACTGCGCATTTATTTCATAGGTACCTTCCGCAGCATAGGGCTTAACCTTCATTTTAAACGACAGGGCGTCACTTTTTTTGCTGTTCAGGGAGCTGATGTACTGAACAAGGTTCACACTGTCCAGCTCAAAGGGTCCGTTATCACCACTGTCCTCCGGTGTAAGCTGGAGGCTGATATTTCTTGCACCATACCGGCTGTCATTAGTTACAGTAAGCTGTATGTTCATTGTATCTCCTGCTGCCGCAGTAGGTATTGAACCGCCCTCTATCATCAGGTTGGGCTCGCTTCTGGAGCTTCCTGAGGAAGAATCATCGTCGTCAGTTATCTCAGTTATTTCCAAATTATAAATTGATTCGCCCACCGGCACATTATTCTTACTATAGCTTATCTTAATAGGAACTTTATTGCTGCCGCCCCTATATACCAAATTCACTTTATATGGATCTACAGATTTTGATTTTACGTTATTTAAGGTCAAACTGTCTCCTTCTACCTTAAAGCCACTGCTTGTCTCAATTGTACAATTTACATCGCTGATAGTGTTACTGAATTCAAATTTCAGGTATAATGTAAATTGGTCATTCGTGGATATTGATGTTTCATCAAGCTCATAGGTTATCTCAATATCATCCTGCACCGACGCAGCCACACTGATAAAAGGCACACTGCCAAAGGATAGAACCATTGCCAAAAATATAACCAGTAATTTTCTTTTCATTTTACTTCCCTTCCCGCCTTTTCCTCTTGTATTTCGTTCTTATCTATATTTCCGTCGATTATATGTATGATCCTGTCCGCAAACCCGGCTATCTCCAGGTCATGAGTGACTATGACCAGGGTTTGGTTATACTCCTTGGCCATTCCTGTAATCAGGCTCATTATTTCATTGGTTGTCTTTGTATCCAGGTTTCCTGTCGGTTCATCCGCAAAGATGATCTCCGGCTTGGATATAAATGCCCTGGCTATGCTCACTCTCTGCTGCTGACCTCCGCTCATCTGGGACGGCTTGTGATTCATACGCTTTTCCAGCCCCACAGCCTTCAGTATTTCTCTGGCTCTTTTGTCCCTGATACCCTTGGGCATTCCCTTGAATATCAACGGCAGCGTCACATTTTCCAGGGCGGTATAATGCTCAAGGAGATTATAAGATTGAAATACAAAGCCTATATATTTTTGTCTCAGCTTTGCAAGCTGATTTTCACTCAGCTTTTCAAGATTATAATTC
>JAEXXN010000058.1 GCA_023405875.1 Bacillota bacterium
CAAGAGAGACAATAGTAACTAAGTAATGGGAGGGGATTCCTATGAAGGCAGTGGGGTTGAACTTTAGCTCTCGAAAGAACGGTAATTGTTATAATTGTGTTGATTATTGCTTTAAAAGAATCAAAAGCAGGGGATATGATGTTGAAGCTATTAACTTTTTTGATTATGAAGTTAATCCGTGCGGAGCATGTGAGTATCAATGCTTTCATACAGGGAAATGTATAAAAGCTGACGATGCAGAAGAATTGTTTGGGAAATTAACAGAAGTCGATATCATAATATACGCTGTTCCAACCTTCGGAGGCCATTTGGCATCATCATTCTTTATTTTGTCAGAGAGAGAAAATGGTATCTTTAGAAGCAAAACAAAATATGATTATGATGCAGATTATCTAAGGAAGATTAATTTGATTGTAGTAGGGAATATGTCATCCGGCGCAGATATGGCACTTCATGAAGCCTTTTATGGTTTTACTAATAAAGCTTTTTATCCCGAAAGCATACTGTTATCGGCAAAAGAGTATGGAAGGCGCTCTATTAACGGTGACTTGCTTGAAGATGAGTCGGTCAGAAATAAGCTGGAAAAGTACGTTGATAGAATTATTGATAAATATTAGTTGTTAACATCCCTGTTAACTTCTGAAGATGGGGTTGCCGGACTGCGCCTGACAAATACCGCAGCTAACAAAGCTCTTAAGCTACGGCACTGCGGCCGGCTCAAGGAATAATATTTTGGGGGTGGTACTTTGCGCAGCGAGCAAGAAATGTTTGCTTTGATATTAAGCGTTGCACAAGCAGACGAGCGTGTGCGGGCCGTTTACATGAACGGGTCCCGAGCTAACCCGAAGGTTCAGAAGGACATTTACCAGGATTATGACATCGTATATGTCGTAACAGAAACAAAGTCATTCCTGGCTGACAAGGCCTGGATTTCAGTATTCGGGGAAACAGCAATCGTTCAGGAGCCGGACAGCAATGATTGCGGATGGGGTATAGATGCAGATTTTGACCGCTCTTATACATGGCTTATGCTGTTTAAAGACGGCGTTCGTATAGATTTGAAGCTTCAAATAAAAGAAGCCATGCTTGAAGAATATCTGAAGGACAGCTTAACAGTTCCACTGCTGGATAAAGATAACTGCTTACCCTGGATACCTGCTCCAAACGATAAAGCTTATCATGTCAAAAATCCTACAGAAGCTCAATACAAAGGCTGCTGCAATGAATTCTGGTGGTGTTTGAACAATGTAGCCAAAGGTATTGTAAGGGACCAGCTTCCCTATGCTATGTGGATGTATAATGTAATCATCCGTGATATGCTTGTAAAAATGCTGAACTGGTATATTGGAATAAACAATGATTTTTCTGTAGCTGTGGGAATGAGCGGCAAATATTTTAAAAAGTATCTTCCGGAAGAAATATATGAAATGTATGCAAAAACCTATTCAGACAGTGATTACAACAACTTTTGGGCAGCAATATTCATAGGCTGCAAGCTGTTCAGGACAATTTCCCAGCCTGTTGCCGAACATCTGGGATATACTTACAACATAATCGAAGATATAAATATGACGGAGTATTTGCTTAAGATAAAAAATGATTGGTCAAATATGAATTTGCAGCAGATGAGACTGTAAGCACAAATAGGCTGACTAATACATATTGTTCTCATATTCTTAGCACCGTTTTGAGGGCCAGGGAACATAAGATCACGAAGCCCCCGAGGGTGATAAGCACTGTAAGTCCGTTATCTGAAATGTTGCTTAAACAACCTCTATTAAGAATAGATGGGGTGATAATGTGAAAATTCATAGACTTGGACTGACAATCCTAATGTGCATAATGGCAATTTTATCTGCTTGTACTAATACTGAAATCGCTTCTGAAGTGATTGGTAAACCACAAGAAGAACAATCGGATGAATCAATTGAGCTGAGGAAGGAAACCGGGCACTTTGAATTTTACTGTGTTGAAAGTGATGAAGAATGCTTGGGAGATTTAGCTGAAGCTCTTGAAGAAAATTATCTAAGAATAACTACAGAGCTGAAAGCTGACTTGGACTTTAAGATCAAGGTGAATGTATACAAGGATATTGATACTTTTCATAAAGCTATAGGGCAGCCTGGTGCACCTAACTGGATCGTAGGAACTGCTTATAGAAATGGTATACAAATGGTTTCACCCTTAAATCCGGGAGGAAGCCATGATTACCAATCGCTGATAAAGGTTATAGTGCATGAATTTACACATGTTGTAATAAATAATACTGTGCAGTCCGGAGTAATAGTTCCCATGTGGCTTAACGAGGGTATTGCAATGTACCAAGCAAAGCAGACAGATCAGCTCTACGGAGTGGAGAAATGGATAAAACGCGATAAAGTACCGTCTATAGATACCTTAGAATCGTATAGTTCATATGAGTCGATGGAAGATAATCGAATATACCAATTTTCATATACACTTGTTGAGTATATTATAAGTGAATATAGAATTGAGAAATTAAATATGTTTATCAGGTCCCCATCAGATTATAACAGTGCCTTCGGAGTTGATAAGGAGGAATTTGAACAAGCTTGGAAGGATTATTTAAAAAGAAAATATGATAAATAACGATAAATTATAGAATGCTGCTGCCGAACTTAAGGCAGCAATACCCTTACACAGCGGCACAACGGGAAATGGAAAGCGGACCGGCAAAAAGAGCTATAGCTGGAGAGATGAAAAAACTGAGAGGGGGAGTAAAGATGGATGATAGAAGGTTTTTATGGAATTCACAGCAGAGTCACTTAAGAGAGATACTGGCAAAATCCGATAAGTTTGATGAAGCCATGAGGATATGCTTGGGGCAGCATTCCATGGTGCATTCTTCGGAAATGAGCGGAACAAATGCTGAGACATTTGAGGATGAGCTGTGGAAAGGCCTGGATGATATGACATTCAGAACAGCAGTCGGAACAAAAGGACGTACTGTCGCATACGGGATATGGCATTCAACCCGGATAGAAGATATTACAATGAATATATTAGTTGCTGACAGTAATCAGGTTATTGATTCAAATGCCTGGCTTGCTAAAATAAACTCCAATATATATGATACCGGAAATGAAATGGATTCCGGTGAAATCCTTGAATTCAGCCAAAATATCAATATGCAGGAGTTACGCAATTACAGAATTGCTGTAGGCAGGAGAAGCAGAGAGATTATTCAAGGGTTTAAGCCGTCAGACTTAAAGAGGAAGTTTGCTGCCGAAACTCTTAAAAAGATTTTTGATATAGGTGCGGTTTCCAGGGAGGATGCAGCAAGCTGGCTTGTAGATTTCTGGGGCAGGAAGAATGTTGCAGGAATTTTATTAATGCCGCTTACACGGCATCATGTGGTACACATAAATGAATCCCTGAATGCCAAGAGCAAAGCTGATAGGAAGTGAGGAGGGATATCAATGACAAAGCTTGTAAATGCATCGGAAGAATACGCTGAGAGCTTTTGTCAAACCCTTGACCGCGTAGCAAAGGAACGTAAATATTTAGCCACTGTTGAAGGCTTTCCACTAGAGGGGGTCAAAGCTTTCATTAACATGATTGTGTCAAAGGGCTATGCTCAATATTATGCTGTTGACGGAGATAAGGTTGTGGGCTGGTGTGACATAATTCCGAAGAGTAATGAGGGGTTTACTCATGTTGGAATATTGGGAATGGGTTTATTGAGTGAATATAGAAATCAAGGCATAGGCAGTAGGTTGCTTGAAAAAGCGATTGAGCATTCAGTAAAGAAGAACGGCATCGAAAAGATCGAGCTTGAAGTGTATGAAAGCAATGCTAACGCTATAAAGCTTTATGAGAAGTTTGGATTTGTGCATGAGGGTAAACGGATAAAATCACGGAAGCTTGACGGCATATATGATAATCTGGTGATGATGGGCAAGGAAATCGTATAAGCTTTACTGTTTTAGAGTACAGCATCTTGCAAACGCACTTTTTCACCGGGAGGATCACTTCGCTACAGGGACAGGCTCGGAGAGCCGGGTTCAGTGGTGTCGTGAGTGCGGAACCATTAATAAAAATGGCGAAGCAAAGATGATTTATATGGTAGGAGTAAAATAAATGGACTATATTACAACGGAGCGATTGATTATTAGAAGGTTTAGACAAGAAGATTGGCAAGATTTATATGAGTATCTTTCAAATGAAAGAGTTGTGTATTATGAGCCATATGATGTCTTTTCAGAAGATGCTTGTAAAGAAGAAGCCCTTCGTCGGGCAAATAATGAAGCTTTTTGGGCGGTATGCCTAAAAAGCGATAAAGTAATTGGTAATCTATACTTGGGAAGGCAAGCTTTTAATACATGGGAATTAGGCTATGTTTTTAATGAAAAGTATCATAATAACGGTTATGCGACTGAGAGTGCTAAAGCATTGATTAACCATGCATTTGATGAATTAGGAGCAAGACGAATTACTGCAATGTGTAATCCTTCAAATACGCCATCATGGAAACTGCTTGAAAGATTGAATATGAGACGTGAAGGATATCTATTGCAAAACATCTATTTCAAGAAGGATAAAAACAATCAACCCATTTGGCTGGATACTTATGAATATGCAATATTACTAAATGAATGGCAGAAAAATTTGCATGGATAAATTATGGAAGACATAATTTTAAGTAAAAAATAGAGTGCGGAGCTAAAAATGGATAAAAAAATTAAACAGTATGAACATGAATATAAATCAGAAATAAGTGAGCTTATTTCTGAAGATTGCTTTGTGAGGGAAGATATAATCAGATGCTTGGAGCAATGGCCTCAGTATGGAATAATTGTCGAAGACGGAAGTGGAGTCCTTGCTGTAGGGGTATTTACCGGTAAGGATAAAAAGCGCGGCATGACTTTATATGTGAAGCCATCAAGAAGAAAAGAGGGAATTGGAACCATGCTTTTGAAGGTATTGGAGGACAATATGAAAAGTGTGGGAGTTGAGGAAATAGTATGTGATTTTAAGGTCAATGAATTGGAAAAAGCTTTTTTGTATAAGCATGGATACAGATGTTGGTTTCATTCAAATTTTATGACTTATACCGGAGGTAGGCTGGCAGCAGATAATTATGAAATTGTAAATTATGAAGACAAGGATTACGGTGAATGTCAGAAAATTTTTAGCGAGGCTTTTCATAAAATGCGTTTATCGGTAGGACTGGAGTCTGCATTAAGCTGCCCAAGTGAAAAACAGAAAAATGCATATAAAGAAAATGCAGAGAACATGTTTGTACTAAGAGCTAATAACCGGATTACAGCAGTTGCAAGTCTTGAAGATAATGAAATTGATGGGGTTGCAGTAGCTGTAGATAAGCAAGGCATGGGATACGGCAAAAATATGGTAAGCTATTGTGTTAACAAGCTGCTGGATAGAGGATATAAAAAGGTGATCCTATGGACAGTTGAGGGCAATCCGGCAAAGCTTTTATATGAGAAATTAGGTTTTACAACAGAACGTATTCATGAATTTGTTATTAAAAGTATAAAGTAAGCCAGGGCCCGTTGAGGCCTCATGAGATGTTATATTACAGACCGGGCAGTGGGGCTGACATCGCGTTGGGTATTTTGGGAAAGGCTTTTCAGTCAGTCTGGTATCAAAATAGGTTAATCAGAAGCTGTGGGGGAATTCAAATGAGTGCGTTTTTGACTGTCATACCGATAATTGTTATAAGATATTTATTATTAAGCGTACTCAATAAAGAAGCTTTGAGACGTGCAGCATTCTTTGCTCCATTAGCAGGGAGGGAAAGAATAGCATATTGGGTATATCAGACCACAACACTTTTTATTCTGGTAGATTTGCTGCTATTAAAAATAAGAATTGATTCCGTATGGTTTTACATTGGCGTGGCTTTATACGGTCTTGGGCTTGTTTTATATGCTGTGTCGATGGTGGATTATGCGCGACCCAAAGCAAATGGAATAAATCTGAATGGCTTATATAGAGTATCCCGAAATCCTATGTATATTTCATATTTTATTTGTTTATTCGGGTGCGTGCTTATGGCATACTCATGGACATTGCTTGCATTACTTATAATTTTTCAGATATCATCCCACTGGATTATCCTGTCGGAGGAAAGATGGTGTATCAATAAGTTTGGAGAAGAGTATATAAGATATATGAATAAGGTCAGGCGTTATATTTAAGGCGCAGCATCCTTGCTGCTCCTGGCTGCGGAGTTCAATCAGGGGAAAGGGCTCCTAGGTTTGGCTCGGTGGGGTCGTGAGTACTTCAGGGGGTAAATATGGAAAATGCATCAAAAATCAGGTATCACTTAAAAACATCCGTAATGCTGGGCTCCTTTGCTTTTGGCTTCATGTCGTTTATACTGCCCATTTACAGTAAAAGAATCGGTGGAAACGCATTAACTATAGGAGGGCTGTTTTCAATATTCAGCGTTGTAGCCTTGATATTAAGGCCGCTT
>JAEXXN010000075.1 GCA_023405875.1 Bacillota bacterium
AAAATATCATAAAAAAAACCGGCGAGCTTCTGACAAAGACGGGCACCAGCCCAAGGTCAGCCTCTGGAAGCATCGGTATATTCCTGAACGGCAGCCTGATAACCTGCGACTCTTTGGAGGATCAGGGGGAATTATATATAGAATGTAAAACCGCTGAGGATATATTGGGATTGACTGCAGGTATAGCAGAACAGCTGGGAATAGGAATAAAGGAAGTGGAACAAAGTATATATGTCAATCTTTCACAGGTGGTAAGCGCATTTGGCGGAACTATGAGCTATGATAGGGCTAAGGCAGCAGCATACATAAGCATGAAAATAATCAAGATAAACGGCGCTTTCGCAGGCTTAAACCATGGAGATGGTGACAGAACCGATTTTCTCAAGGCTGAGGCCTTGAAACAGCTTGAATATGATTATTCAGAGGACTCTGTTGATGTAAGGCTGTTTGGCAAAAGTATAATGAAGCTCAAAAGGGATAAGGTCTGGAGCGTGGATGTGGACAGTATGCTTGAAGCCCTGGAGGGTAATAAGACGGTGGATTCCTGCCGCGGAATAGTTGATCTGTCGCTGCCTACCTATGTAAGATTCCATCAGCAGTATTTGAGGACGGAAATCGTTGATGGAGAGTTGGCCTTGAGTGCTGAGGCAGCCGCTTATATAAAGTCTGTAACAAACCGGGAGGAGCAAGCCTTTGCAGCAGGAGGAGAGGAAACGGCTAAAGCTGTGAGGCTGGAGTCCTTTTTGGAAGGCTTTGCATACAGCTCAAACAATCTGAGGACGGTAATTGATATAAAGGATATGGAAACAGAAGACCTTATGGAGCATTGAGCCTTTGATGGCAAAAGAGCAGCAATAGACGACGCTGCTCTTTTTTTATGGAATCCCGCGTTAGACGGGGGATTCCATAAAAAAGTTTGCTATTAAGCAGTAATAACGTTGACACTATAAATATATATTATTATAATATATATAAAATTAATATATATTAAGGAGATATATTTCGTGGCTAAAATCAGCAACACATTTTATATAATTCTTGGTACCTTGAACTTAGGCCCTAAGTCGGGATATGACATAAAAAAAAGAATTGAACGTTCTACCGGCGAATTCTGGAGCATCAACTATGGTCAAATCTATCCGCTGCTAAAAACCATGGTTGATGAAGGATATGCCACATTAATTACAGACAATGAAGACAGTAAGCATGAACGTAAGGTATATGCTATAACGGAAAAAGGTGTGGAGGCGTTGATAGCGTGGTTGGCGGAGCCTATAAATTATAACAATCCAAAGGGGAACGAATTGCTGGTCAAGCTGTTTTTCGGCAAGGATATACCCGTGCAGGAAAACATCCGCAGGCTCATGGAATTCAGAAATGTGTGTATGGGCTATTTGGAGAACAGCAATCGTGTCAGGGAAGATATAGAGAATAAAATGGCCGGGGATGACCAATATGACTATTCTATGATTGCAATCCGGCATGGGCTGATGATGATCCAGATGAAGCTGGACTGGTGTGATGAGAGTATTAAACGGCTGAAGAAGCACCTTACGGATGCTTCTCAGCAGTAAGAATACATGGAAAGAAGGGGAAACATGAAACCAATCCGGAGAATATTTCTAATTGCGGTCATTGCAGTCATGCTGTTTTGCTCCTGCAGCACAAAGGATACTGATTCTATTGTCGCCATAGCACCGGAGGAAGGGAAACTGGTGCTTTATAATTGTACGATCATTGACGGTACGGGAGCGGCACCGTTAGAGGGAATGTATATCTATATCAATGACGGCAGGATTGAAAGCATCGTGGATGCAGAAGCTGCAGCCATGAAGGCAGCTTATCAGCCGGTAGACCTGAAGGGATATACGCTATTGCCGGGATTTATCAATACCCATGTGCATTGCATGTTTTCTGAGGATGCCCTTAAGACCTGGCTGCAGCATGGCGTCACTACCGTCCGGGAGATGGCGGCCAGGGATGGCACTGATTTTGCCGGTGACAGGGATCAACTGAATGAAAATGATATGCAAGCAAGGCTTGTGACTTCTACACCCCCGCTTACCAAGCCGGGAGGCTATATTCCGCGTTTGGGAGTAGGGGTTGATACTCCGGAGGAAGCAGCAGCAAAGACACAGGAATATCTGGATATGAATCCGGATGTGGTAAAGATCGCCATTGAGGACAATCTCCAGGGAAGAACCTGGAATATGCTCACCGCGGATGAGATCAAGAGCATCACCACAACAGCCCATGAAGGGAATACACGGGTGGCAGCCCATATCTCCCATGCAAGAAATCTTACCCTTGCCCTGGAGGGAAATGTGGATGAATTGTCTCACATGGTTGTAGAGCCGGTGAGTAAAGAGGTCATGGATCAGATCGCAGCAAAGGGCATTTTTTGGGTACCGACCCTGGAGCTATGGAAAAATATCAGCAACCTCTATGAATTGGACTGGGATAAGACAGCCGTTTCCAATCTGGCCATGTTCTATGAGGCAGGCGGGAAGATCGCTCTGGGAACAGATTACGGCGGCTTCAGAGCCTCGTTTGATCCGGGGATGCCCATGACAGAGCTTCAGCTGATGCAGGAGGCAGGTATGACAAACATGGATATTATCGTCGCTGCTACAAAGAATGCCTCTGTGCTGTGCGGTATGGCATCCCAGCTCGGTACGCTGGAAGCAGGAAAGCTGGCGGATATGATTGTGGTCCGGGGAGACCCCCTGGAGGATATTAAGGCGCTGGAATCCCTCTACATGGTCATCCATAACGGCAGTATCGCCGTGACTTATGAAGAGTAACATTGCTTTAGCCTACATCCAGTGCTTTTGCTGCAAGCTTATAATTTTCAGGTCGATCCTATCTGATCGAAACCCCTGCGCTAATATCGCCCGATAAAAAAGTTTCCGGAGCCGAGGCGGGGGGAACCGTAAAAAATACCAACAGCAAACGCTCCCCTCTTGTTACAGGGATATTCACATCCACAGAGCCTGTGGCAACAGAACGAAAGGGGATATCCGGTCCTGTCAGAGTGGGAGTCAACGCGATATCCGTTTCCGGCAGCGCATGAAGTATATCGGTATCAGGCACTTCCGAGCGAAAAAGTTGTGCATGAATCTGATAATCTCCCGGAGAAGCTCCTTCTGTGCGATATAAGCTGAAAAAAGCATTTATGGCAGTAATCGTTCCATTGCGTGGCAAGCAGAAAGCAAAGCTGTACATGGGGTTGGATAATGTGCCCCTTAAGTCGATTGTCGTGCTGTAGACTTCCGTCGAACCAGTATTCGACCCAAAACCGACGAAGGCGGGGTAACCTATCGTTCCATCGGGTCCTGTGGTCATGTACAATTCATAAAGCCCGGATGCGAAGGGGATGATTATCTCGGCCCCAGCTTCCGCGCTGTTGATCTTTGAGATGGCTAACGAGGCTTTTACAGGGACAACACTGGAGTAGTAAAAGCTTGCCGCACTGACATTGCTCAGGGAAACTGTTACCGGGACTTCCGCCACATTGATGACGCTCACCCCTGTTACGTTTCCCGTTTTAGTTGGTGATGCCCCTATGAGTACATCGCCCTGCGAAGATTGAATGGCAAAAGCCGCACCAACGGCGGAAAGGGAGGATTGGCTTGCAATCCACCAATTTATGATATACTGTCCTGCTTCGCCAATCGTAATGATGCCTGTTGAGCCGTCATAGCCGATATTTCCTTCCGTGTATGCTACCTGATCAAATAAAACATTACCGCCGTCATCTATCATATTTCCTGCAAGCAGTTCAATACTTAATATAACATTTCCCATCGTCTTATCTCCTTTACTCAAAGCTTTCCCATACATTATATGCCGTTTTTTTTTGCAATGGCATTATCGTACGTATAATATGTATGTACTTCCTGTTGATTATTCTGTAATATATTTGTGGGATACTATATTGAACGCGTTTGCGCTATTGCACCGGGGTGTGTCGCCAATTCAATGAAATCAAGGAAAAATTTACGTGAGATACGAAGAATATATTTAAAATGGTTTTCGTGAGGCAAATAGGTTAAAATATTAATATTAAGCTTTGATAAAAAAATAATGAAACCTGGAACTTTATATAAAATTATGCGTCTAACCGAAGTAGGCATATTTTAATGCCTTCTATAGTTACATATGGTATAATCTGTCTAAGGTTACCTTAAAGAATGAAGCTGACACCCGAATATATATTGTATGATTTATAAAAAAGGCTTCTTTGGTTGTTAAAATGCTTCAATAGAAGCCTTTTTTGAGACTCATGAACGGAAAGTAGTGCACTAAAGCAATTTATACTTTCCTATTCGTTATAAAAGAACAAGCGGAAGGGGGAAACGCTGTGAGCGATTTGGAAAAGCTATTGGTAAAAAAGAGTCAGGCCGGGGATGTTGAAGCTTTTGAACTCTTGATTGACTCCTATGATAGAAGGGCATACAACATTGCTTACCGTGTCATGGGCAATGAGGAGGATGCCAAGGACATGGCCCAGGAGGCAATGCTCAGAGTATTCAGGTCCATAAAGGATTTCAAGGGGCAATCATCCTTTTCAACCTGGCTGTATAGGATTGTTACAAATGTATGCCTTGACGAATTGAGGCGCAGAAAAAACGTCAAGTACATATCAATTGACAGCACCATACAGACGGAAGATGGTGAAATGCATATAGAGCTCAGCTCCGATATGGAGACTCCCGAGAGCGCGTATGAAAGGCTGGAGCAGCGGGAGCTTATTAAGAGGGCGATACAGGAATTGAATGATGAATATAGAAGTGTGATCGTGCTGAGAGATATACAGGGCTTCAGCTATGAGGAGATATCCAATATACTGGATTGCTCCCTCGGTACGGTAAAGTCGAGAATAAACAGAGCGAGGACCATGCTTCGTGACAGGCTAAAGGCAAGCATGGAACTTTCACGTGAAAATAGAGTCTAATTTGGTGAAAGGAGGTATAAGATTATGAAGTGCGAGACAATAAGGAATATGATGTCCTCATATATAGATAAAGAGCTAAACGACGTCGAAAAGAAAGAATTTGAAAAGCATCTTGCAGAGTGTGAACAATGTAGAGAAGAATATGCAAGCATGCTTGACATATTAGCCATGTGCAGCAATCTTGAAGAGCTGGAACTTCCTCAGGGCTTCAGAACTGAACTTCACCAAAAGCTGGTTGAAGAGAAGAAGAAAAAGAACCTCTTCACCGGTATACTTGGCAGCCGGGGCAGAAAAATGGCAACCGGCATTGTGGCGGCAGCACTGGTAGTAGCAATTGGGATCGGAGGCTCATCGCTTCTTAATGGGAATAATGCAAAGCTGTCTCAGCAAATAGGATCAGCTCCGGGTTATGGCGGCGCAGCAGCCGCACCTTCTGATCCGCAAGCTGATATGGATATGCAGTTTTCCATGAAGGCTAAAGAAGAAGCAGGTTATGCTGAAACCCCGGCCGAAGCGCCGGAAATCACTTCCCTTGAAGATACGGCAAGAAATTCAGCAGGCATACAATTCAATGAGAGTGCTGCAGCTGATAAAAATATCGCCCTCACGGGTGAAGCAGCTTCAAGGTCGGGCAGGATGGTAATAAGAACAGGCAACATATCGGTCAATGTGGAAAATGTAGATAAGGCTGCCGGCGATATAAGACAACTGACTGAAAGCAGCGGAGGCTATATTGAAAATTCTCAGATAGATAATATAACTATACCGCGGGTCGAATATGCAGACGGAAGCACTGTGACCAAGGAAACCACAGAAAAGTATGGAAATATGACTATAAGGGTTCCTGAAGCCCAGTTCCAGAATATATTCAATAATATTAAAGGCATGGGCAAGCTGGTAAGCGAGAATATAAGCGGCAGCGATATAACCACAGAATACAGGGATACAGAAGCAAGAGCCAATAATCTCAAGATACAGGAACAAAGCCTGAATCAGCTTATGACCAAGGCTAACACTGTAGAGGAGATACTACAGATTGAAAAAGAGCTGAACAGAGTAAGAACAGATATAGACATCAGTACAGGAAACCTGAAGCGTTGGGATAACCTGGTACAGCTTTCGACCATATATATATATATGAGAGAGCTTAAGCCGGAGGAATTGAAGAGTGTTGATGTACCGGGCATGTGGGAAAAGGCATATCAGGGATTTATAAAGGCAATCAACAATATAATCGTAGGCTTTGAAAAAGCTGTTATTGTACTGATAGCCGCAATACCTTATGTGGTTGTGGCAGGAGTACTTGCACTAATTTGTATATACTTTGTGAAAAAAATAAAATTAAAGAAGAAGCAATAATAAAACAGGCGGAAATTCCGCCTGTTTTCCAATGTAAAGTTGATATTGTAAAAGGATTTTTAGCTTTTTAGTGGAATAATAGATAATATATTTCGCGAGAAACATTTTCCATAATTGATTGTGGTCTCGCGCAAATAGGCACCTTATTTTCATTGAATTCGCACTGGTCAATACTATAAGTGCGTTCAATATATCAAATTGCGGAGGAAACAATATATGGAAAAAGACAGATTAATTGTAATCGACGGCAACAGCCTTATGCACAGGGCTTTTTATGCGCTGCCGAAGCTCACTAATTCCAAGGGCTTTCATACAAGTGTGATATATGGTTTTGTGAATATGATAAACAAACTGGTGGAAGAGTATCAGCCCCGGTATATAGGAATTGCCTTTGACACAAAGGCTCCTACCTTCAGACATGTGGAGTACGGGGAATACAAAGCCGGCAGGCTCAAGATGGCTGAGGAAATGGCAGAGCAGATCCCGGTGCTCAAGGAGGTCCTTTCCGCAATGAATATAAAACAGGCGGAAGTAGACGGCTTTGAGGCAGACGATATTATAGGAACGGTGGCGGCAAAATGCGATGAAGGCGGCATACCTGCCTTTATAGTAACAGGGGATAAAGATGCGCTGCAGCTTATAAGCGAAAATGTACATACACTCATGACCAAAAAAGGAATCAGCGAAATTGAAGAATATGACATTGAGAAGCTGAAGGAGGCCTATGGCATAACGCCGTCGCAGATTATAGACCTTAAGGGCCTTATGGGGGATGCTTCCGATAATATACCGGGGGTTCCCGGTGTCGGGGAAAAGACGGCTCTCGACCTTATACAGCAGTTCGGAACAGTAGAAAATGTCCTTCAGAATGTGTCTGAAATCAAGAAGAACAAGGTGAGAGAAAATGTATCCAACAATGTGGAGCAGGCATTGCTTTCAAAAAGACTGGCCACCATCGTAAAGGATGTGCCGATAGCTTTCAGCCTGGAGGATTATTTGCTCAGAGAACCGGACCGGGATAAGCTTTGCAGTCTTTTTTCCGAGCTGGAATTCAAGGGCCTTATTGAGAAGATGTGCGGAGGCAGCTCAAATGCTGCAGAAGTAAAACGCGTTGAAATAAGTGTAGCAGAGCTGGAAGGGCCGGAAGAGCAGAAAAGACTCCTTGAAGAAGCGGCAAAGGCAGGGACGTTTTCCTTCAAAATAGATGATGAAATGGGAGAAATGCTCAAGACAATATATATGGACGTGGAAGGGAAGCAATACCGTTTTGCAATCAGCGACACCAACAAAGAATATATAAAGGCTGTAATGGAGGATGCCAGGGTCAAAAAGTCAGGCCATGATATCAAGCATGACATACTTTTGCTGCGAAAATACGGGATAGATGTTGAGCCGGTAGACTTTGACACAATGATAGCAGCCTATCTGCTGAATCCCTCCAAGGGGTCCTACAAGACAGGGGATCTGTACCAGGAGTACCTGGGCACAGCCCTGGACGGTTATGAGGCAAAAGGCGGAGATCCTGTGCAGAAGTACGGTGCCACAGTAAAGATAGTATCAGAGCTGAAGCCGGTCTTTAACAGCAAGCTTGAGGAATACGGAATGGAGGAGCTTTATTACTCCATGGAGCTTCCTTTGGTCAGTGTGCTTGCAGATATGGAATATGAGGGCTTCAGGGTGGACAAAAAAATGCTGGAGGTTCTGTCCGCTGATTTTGCAAAGCAGATAGAAGCTTTGACAGCAGATAT
>JAEXXN010000059.1 GCA_023405875.1 Bacillota bacterium
TAGTCTTCCATGCAATTTTTTATTTCCTTGTTGAAGAACATACGGTTAAAAAGGCCTGTAAGCCCATCAATAAGCGCCATTTCTTCCAGTCTGGAATAAAGCTGTGCATTTTCCAGTGCCAATCTGATAGCAATTGCGAGGGTATTAAGATACTTGCATATATCCTTCTGAAAATAATCTTGCTTTGTGTGCTCCAGATAAATTATTCCAAGCAGCTCCTTTTTTCCCGCCAGAGGAACTGCAACAGCCGATTTTATCGCTTTTCTTCCGCTAAAATTATTCTTCAGCTCTTCCTCCGTGAGTATGAACGCTTCTCTCTGCTGTCCGTATGAATTGAAAAGCATTTCACCTACAGCATTCATCTCCAGGACCTCAGCTCTTGACAAGCTGCTGGCCTCGGCTTTGTATCTGCCCTCGTCATATTTGAATATTGTACTGCTGCTGGCACCGAGTACTCCTATCAGCATATCGTTAATTATTGAGAACAGGTTTTTATAGTCTGTGACCATGTTAATATACTCAAAAATATTGATTATGGTACTAAGCTCATTCACCCGCTGTTCATACATGACATTCAAGGCCGACGCTTCCTGAAGGCTGCTCTCAACACACAGCTGGTAGCTGTTCAGCTTTTCATTCATGGATCTTACCAGCTCACAATTCTCAACATCATGATACTGACAGTTCATCTCAACACCCCCGGACCATATTAAATTTACTATTATTACTTTCTAATAATACTATTATTTTCCTCCACCTTCAATATTTATCTATACAATACGGCATTAATCAATGAAAAAGCATGCTTTTCATTGTAAGCTACAATGCCAAGCATGCTTTTTCCCCTATATGTCATCAATACACTCACTTATCGGCTCTCCTGCAGGTACCATCGGCAGTACCAGGTCGTCGGGATGTATCATACACTCTATCACCACAGGCTCCTTCATTCTCAGGGCCTTTTTAAAAACCTTCTCCACCTCTTCGTTATCAGTTATTTTCATGGCCTGCACTCCAAAAGCTCTGGCTATCTTGGAGAAGTCCACTTCATCTCCAAGGTTTGTATGAGAATACCTTTCATTATAGAATATCTTCTGCCACTGGCGTACCATTCCCAGAGAATTGTTGTTAAACAGCACCTGTATTATCGGCAGCCTGTATTTTGCGATTGTGGAAAGCTCGGCTATATTCATCTTGAAGCTTCCGTCGCCAGCCATATTTATTACTCTGCAATCGGGTTTTCCTATTGCCGCTCCTATTGCAGCTCCAAGCCCATAGCCCATTGTGCCCAGTCCTCCCGAGGTGATGAAGGCTCTTGGGTCAGTGAAGGGATAGTACTGTGCCGTCCACATCTGGTTCTGCCCCACCTCGGTGGTTATTATGCTCTTGCCCTTTGTCAGCTCATGAAGTTTGCTTATCAGAAATTGAGGATTCAGGGTGCCGTTACTCTTGTAGCAGACCGCATAGGTCTTCTTCCATTCCTGGATCTGCCTGTTCCATACCCCTGCCTGCTTTTCCTCCACACGCTCCAGCAGCAGCTTCAGAAATTTCCTGACATCCCCGCACAGTGGGATTCTGATATCTATGTTCTTTCCAAATTCCTCAGGATCGATATCAATGTGTATTATATGGGCATAAGGAGCAAAGCCGTCGGCCTTGCATATGGTACGGTCGCTGAAGCGTGCCCCTACGGCAATAAGCAGGTCACAATTGCTTATTGCAAGGTTGGAGACCCTGGAACCATGCATTCCCAATAAACCCATGAAGCTGGGATGATTGCCGGGAAATGCGCCGGTACCCATCAGGGAACAGGCTACCGGTGCTTTGAGCTTCTCCGCAAACTCCAGCAGTTCGCCGCAGGAATCGGAAATCTTGACCCCGCCTCCTGCATATATTACAGGCCTTTTGCTGTCGTTTATAAGCTCAAGTGCTTTATTAAGAAGCAGATTCTGTTCCTCCAACATTTCGGAAAGACTTTCCGTTTTATAACTGATATCTACCAGAGCCGGCAGATATTCCACTTCAGCGGTCTGAATATCCTTGGGTATATCGATGAGGACAGGGCCTGGCCGGCCGGACCTTGCTGTTTCAAAGGCTTCTCTCACTGTTTCAGCAAGCTTGCAGGGGCTTTTTACTATATAATTCTTCTTGGTTATCGGTTTTGTTATGGCCGTTATATTGAGCTCCTGAAAGGAATCCTTGCCCAGCAGCGGCCTTGCCACCTGCCCTGTAAGTATCACCATGGGAACCGAATCCCGGTATGCAGTTGCAATACCCGTTACGGTGTTGGATGCCCCCGGGCCTGAGGTTACAAGAACCACGCCTACCTTTCCCGTAGCCCGGGCATAACCGTCCGCCGCGTGGGTGGCCCCCTGCTCGTGGGCCGTCAGTATATGCCTTATATCCTCCGCATCATAAAGCGCATCGTATATGTTTATTACCGTACCCCCGGGAAATCCGAACACAGTATCAACACCCTGTTCCCGGAGGCATTCTATCAAAACTTGTGCACCTGTTAATTTCATATAATATTACCTCCAGATCAGAATAAAATACTTTTGGCAACCAGATCTCCCATTTTTTCAGTTCCTACAGCGTTCATACCCGGCTGCATTATATCCGGGGTCCTGAACCCTCCATCCAGGACTCTGTTCACTGCATTCATTATCATACCGGCTTCCCGCTCCATATTGAAAGCGTATTTCAGCATCATTGAACAGCTTAATATGGCAGCAAGAGGATTTGCCATATCCTTTCCCGCAATATCCGGTGCAGAACCGTGTATAGGCTCAAAAATTCCCACTCCCGAGGCACCCATGCTTGCCGACGGAAGCATCCCCAGCGATCCGGTTATCATAGACGCCTCATCGCTCAATATATCTCCAAAAAGGTTTTCTGTGAGCAATACGTCAAAAAATCCCGGATTCCTTATAAGCTGCATGGCCGCATTGTCAACATACATATATGAGACTGCGATATCACCGTACTCCTTTGCTACCCTGCCGGTGACCTCCCGCCATAGCCTTGAACTCTCCAGCACGTTAGCCTTGTCTACAATGGTAAGCTTCTTTTTCCTTTTCCCTGCTATCTCAAAGGCCTTTCTTGTGATCCTCTCAATTTCTTTATCTGTATAAACCATCATATCCCAGGCCTTGACTCCATCCTCGGTCTCTATTCTTTTCTTCTCCCCGAAATATGCGCCCCCGGTAAGCTCCCGGACAACCATTATATCAAGGCCGTCCTCCAATATTTCCGGTTTCAGAGTGGAAGCCGATCTGAGCTGTGGAAAAAGCATAGCAGGCCTTAAGTTTGCAAATGCGTCAAGGGCTTTTCTTATTCCCAGCAGGCCGGCCTCAGGCCTGAGGTGCCCCGGCAGGTTATCCCACTTGGGTCCCCCTACCGCACCCAAAAGCACTGCATCACAGCTTTTACATATTGCTATTGTTTCAACAGGAAGGGGAACCCCTGTTTCATCTATTGCCCTTCCACCCATTAAAACCTCTTCATATTCAAAGCTGCAGCGGGATTTCTTCGAAACTGCGGCAAGCACCTTCAAAGCTTGTTTTATTACCTCGGGCCCTATCCCGTCTCCCTTTATCAATGCAATCTTCATAGCCCTTCCACCTTTCCGCTTACATAATTGATCAGCCCGCCGGCCTTCATTATATCCTGCATGAATTCAGGAAAGGATTCGGCCTGATACATTCTGCCTTTTGTAATATTGTTTATCCTTCCGACTGCAAGATCCACCTCTACCCTGTCTCCATCCGCCAGATCCCTTGCAGCTTCGGGACATTCCAATATAGGAAGCCCTATATTTACTGCATTCCGGTAAAATATCCTGGCAAAGCTTTCGGCAATAATACAGCTTATGCCCGAGAGCTTTATGACCAGCGGAGCGTGTTCCCTGGAGGAACCGCAACCGAAATTCTTTCCTGCCGCCATAATATCTCCCGGCTTTACCTGCTTTATAAAATCCCTGTCGATATCTTCCATGCAGTGGGAGGTAAGCTCTTCCCTGTCTATGATATTCAGGTATCTTGCGGGGATTATTACATCGGTATCCACATTATCTCCATATTTGAAAACCCTGCCTTCTATCATTTGACTACCTCCTCAGGTGAAGAAATTTTGCCTGTTATTGCAGAAGCTGCCGCTACTGCCGGGCTGGCAAGATATACCTCGCTTTCAGGATGCCCCATCCTGCCGACGAAGTTCCTGTTGGTAGTCGCCACCGCCCTTTCTCCCTTTGCAAGTATACCCATATGTCCTCCCAGGCAAGGTCCGCAGGTTGGAGTGCTTACAGCAGCCCCGGCCTCGACGAATATCTCCAGGAGCCCTTCCTTCATTGCCTGAAGATATATTTTCTGTGTCGCCGGGAAAACAATGGTCCTGACCGCAGGGTTCACCTTATTGCCCTTGAGTACCTTCGCTGCGATTCTCAGATCCTCTATCCTTCCATTGGTGCAGGAGCCTATTACCACCTGGTCTATCCCGACCTCTCCCACCTCATCTATTGTCCTTGTATTCTCAGGCAGGTGAGGGAAGGCTACCGTAGGACGGATAGTGCCCAGATCTATTTCTATTACGCCGGCATACCCGGCATCTGCATCAGCCTCATAAATAACCGGGACCCTCATAGAATGCTCGGATACATATTCCAGCGTCCTGGCATCCACCGGGAATATCCCGTTTTTGGCCCCCGCCTCAATAGCCATGTTTGCGATTGTAAAGCGGTCGTCCATTGAAAGGCTTGCCACGCCTTCACCACAGTACTCCATCGACTGGTACAGGGCCCCGTCAACACCTATCATTCCTATGATATGAAGTATCAGATCCTTACCTGATACCCATTCGCCCATTTTACCGGTCAGCACTATCTTTACAGCCTCCGGAACCTTGAACCAGGCCTCACCCGTTGCCATTGCCACAGCCATATCTGTGCTTCCTATTCCGGTGGAAAAGGCACCCAGGGCTCCATAGGTGCAGGTATGGGAATCGGCTCCGATTATCAGATCTCCCGGAACGGCCAGGCCCTTTTCCGGAATCAATGCATGTTCTATTCCCATCTGGCCTATCTCAAAGTAGTTTTCAACTTCCATGCTCCTGGCAAAGTCCCTGACCAATTTGCAATTCTCCGCTGACTTTATATCCTTGTTGGGAGTGAAATGATCCGGCACTATTGCAACCTTGCTTTTATGAAATATTTTATTAATACCTGTTTTTCTGAACTCCTCGATGGCTACGGGAGTGGTCACATCATTCCCCAGTACCAGATCAAGCTTAGCCATTATCATCTGACCCGTATATACCTTATCCAACCCGGCATGTGCAGCCAGTATCTTTTGTGTCATTGTCATCCCCATTTAAACCTGTCTCCTTTCTTTTCCATTCCCCCAGGAAATACTCTATAGAGTCAATCAGAGCGAAGCAGCTTGCTTCGATTATATTCTCCGATACTCCGACTGTCCCCCAAAGCTTTTCCCCGTTTGTGGATTCAATATGGACTCTTACCTTTGCAGCCGTTGCCTCTGATGTATCAAGAACACGCACCTTGTAATCCACAAGCCTCATTTCCCTCAACTGGGGATAGAAAAGCTCCAATGCCCTTCTTAACGCTTTGTCTATTGCATTTACCGGTCCTTCACCCTCTGCGGTGGTAATCTCTTCAACCCCTCTGACCTCAACCTTGATAACTGCTGCTGCGCTGTTCTTCACAGTCTTTTTGTTATCACACCATACCTTGAAGTCTATTACCTTGAAAAATTCATTGCCCTGTCCAAGGGACCGTTTCACCATCAGCTCAAAGGAGCTTTCCGCTCCCTCGAATTGGTAGCCTTGATGCTCAAGCCTTTTCAGCTTTTCAATGATCTGTTTCACCTCGGCAGAATCCTTTGAAAGGTCCGGAGCATACTCCCGGATCTTCTTCAGTATCGTGCTCCTGCCCGAAACCTCCGACATCAGAAGCCGCCTCTCGTTACCGACAAGCTCCGGCCTGACATGCTCATAGGAAACCGGGTCTTTCAGCACCGCATCTATATGCATGCCGCCCTTGTGGGCAAAAGCATAATTACCCACATAAGGATCAAACTCATTATGGCTTTTGTTGGCTGCTTCACTGACATACCTTGACAGCACCGTCAGCCCGGACAGCTTTTGCTCATTTACCATTCTGTATTGTGCCTTTAATTGCAGGCTTGGAATTATTGTACATAAATTCGCATTGCCGCAACGCTCACCGTACCCGTTAATAGTACCCTGTACCTGCAGCGCCCCGTTCAATACCGCCATAATACTGTTCGCTGCCGCCATACCGCAGTCATTATGGGCATGTATCCCAAGAGGGGCCTCCACCAGCATCGATACCTGCCTCACTATTTCAGCCGCTTCATTTGGGAGCAGGCCTCCATTGGTGTCACAAAGCACCAGCCAATCTGCCCCTGCAGCCTGGGCTGCCTTCAAGGCGCTGATTGCATATCCCGGGTTGGCCTTGAAGCCGTCAAAAAAGTGTTCTGCATCAAAAGCCACTTCTTTTCCCCGGCTTTTCATGAAGCTTACGGTATCTTCTATCATCCTGAGGTTTTCCTCAAGACTGGTCCTGATTATATTCTTTACATGGAAATCCCAGCTTTTCCCGAAAAGCGTGACTACAGGAGTAGCTGCATCCAGGAGCGAGAGCACATTATTATCCTCAGTGACCTTTATTCCTGCCCGTCTTGTA
>JAEXXN010000156.1 GCA_023405875.1 Bacillota bacterium
GTGATATCCGAGGCATATGCCAAGCTGAAAGCGGACGCCGACAAGGTAAAAAAACATCTGCAGAGCAAGGGTATAGATGAAAAAGAAATAGTATTTTCATCTATCGACACAAATCCCATATATGAAGTAAACTATAACGGGCAGTATACCAGCAACATAATTGCTTACAGGCTGTATCAGAGGGTGGAGATAGAATCCGCAGATGTTGACAAGCTTACGCAGATATCAAGGGAAGCTACAGAGCTTATGAATGAAGGGGTTGAATTCCAGTCCTTTCCGCCGGAATACTTCTACACCAAGATTGCTGACCTGAAGGTGAGCATGCTTGCAGAGGCTACAAAGGATGCCAAGAACAGGGCGGAGCAGATCTCACAGAATACAGGCAGCAGGATAGGGGCCTTAAAATCTGCGAAAATGGGCGTTTTCCAGATCACACCTCTATACTCGACAGAAGTAGCGGACTATGGGATCAATGATACATCTTCGATCGAAAAGGAAATAACGGCAGTAGTTACCTGTACCTTTGAAATGAAATAACCGCAGGGAATGCATCCGGTGCGTTCCGTTCCTTCACCTATAGTTATAGAGAAAAATGCTTATAGAGAAAAATGAGAAGGGGTTGATTGCTATGAGGGATAATTTTTTGGAATTGGTAAAAAGGATCAGATACTATAATGATGCACTGGCGGTGCTTTACTGGGACCTGAGGACCGGTGCACCCAGAAAGGGTGTGGCCCAAAGGTCGGAGGTCATCGGAATGCTGTCCGAAGAGGTTTATAAGCTGACCACCTCTGCTGAAATGGAGGAATACCTCGCATACTTTGCCGAGCCCGGCAACAACAGGGAGCTGGATGAGGTCATAAAGGGCGTGGTGAAGGAATGCAGCCGTGAATTTGACAGGTATAGAAAGATACCGGTGAACAAATATAAGGAATATGTTATTCTGACCTCAAATGCGGAGTCGGTATGGGAGGATGCAAAGAACAATAATGATTTCCAGCTGTTTAAGCCCTACCTTGAGAAAATTGTGGAATTCAACCTGGAATTCATTGAGCTTTGGGGCTATAAGGGAAACAAATATAATGCGCTCCTGGATATCAACGAACCGGGAATGACGGTTGAAAAGCTTGATGCAATATTCAATGAGCTGAGGAGCAGTCTGGTCCCGCTGATAGCGAAGATCAAGGAGTCGCCGGTGCGAGGGTCGGCCGGTGTGCTTGAACAATATTTCGATACCGCAAAGCAGGAGGAGTTCAGCCTTTTCATATTGGAAAAGATGGGGTATGACTTTGAAGCCGGTCGCCTGGATGAAAGCGAGCACCCTTTTACAATAGCAATAAGCCCTGGGGATGTGAGAATAACCACCCATTACTATCCCAATGATTTTGCCAGCGCGCTTATGAGCTCGATGCATGAAGGGGGACACGCCTTATATGAACAGAATATTTCCCCTGAGCTGAACGGGACTCCACTTTGTACCGGAACCTCCAACGGTATACATGAATCCCAGTCAAGGTTCTGGGAAAATATCATAGGCCGGAGCAAAGGCTTCTGGGAGAAATACTACAACGACCTGCAGGAGATGTTCCCGGAGCAGCTGGGGTCTGTATCCCTTGAAAGCTTCCATAGGGCTATAAACGTGGTGGAGCCTTCCTTGATAAGGGTGGAAGCAGACGAGGTGACCTACAATCTTCATGTTATGATAAGATATGAAATAGAAAAAGCTCTTATCAACAGGGAAATAAAGGTGTCTGAGCTGCCCGGGGTATGGAATGAGAAAATGAGAGAGTACCTTGGAATAGAGCCGCCCAACGACACAAAGGGCGTATTGCAGGATGTCCACTGGGCAGGAGGCGGCTTCGGCTATTTCCCCTCCTATACGCTGGGGAATATATATGCAGCACAATTGTATAATACTGCAAAAAAAGAAATCAGGGATTTTGATGGGCTTATAGCGGCCGGTGAGCTTTTAAGCATAAAAGAGTGGCTGTCCGAGAAGGTCCACAGATATGGAAAGCTTATGGAGCCTGAGGAAATAATAATAAAGGCTACCGGAGAAGAGATCAATCCACGGTACCTGGTTGAGTATCTGGAGAACAAATATAAGAATATTTATGAATTTTGATGATTAAATATTGACATGAAGGCTGATTGTGGATTATACTGTATTAAACCAATTTCCTTATTTACAGAACATATCCTATAAGTGGAGCTGATTTTATGATTATCAAAAATTTACTGACAAACAGAAAGCATCATCATAGGCAGAGCGCTTAAGCCTTCCAGGAACTTTTCCGTAGGCATAAGTGCTATTCGCGCTTGTGCCTATGGGATGAAATATTAAAAACCCCGTAGGTAAAATATACCTGCGGGGTTTTATTATTTTCAAAAATTATTTTCAAAAAATCCAGGTGATTCATGAATCGCCTCTGCAATTACGATGTTTGGGCCTGTAGGGGCGATTCACGAATCGCCCGACATTTCCGCATCTTATAGGGAGAAAAGGAGGATTTCACCATGCAAAGCTTCGCAGTTCCTCAAGGTATGAGGGATATTCTTGTTGAAGAAAGCAAAAAAAGGACCATATTGCAGGAACGGCTGCTGCATTATATGCAGTCCTGCGGCTTTGGCCGGATCGAAACACCACTTTTTGAGTATTACGAGCTGTTTTCAGGGGATATATCCCCTGTGGAAGAGGAAAGTATGATTAAAGCAATAGACAACGACGGGAGAGTAGTGGTTCTGAGACCTGACATGACAATACCCACAGTAAGGGTGGCAGCCACAAAGCTGAAGGGAGAGCAAAAGCCCCTCAAGCTTTTCTATATGGGCAATGTATACAGGGCCGGCAAGAGGAGCAAGGTGGCGGGGCGGGAGTTTGCCCAGGCGGGGGTCGAGATATACGGAAGCTCCGGCAAGTGGCCGGACCTGGAGATAATAGCCATGGCAAAGGAATGCTTCAGTCTGGCAGGAGTTGCTGATTACAAGCTGGATATCGGGCACATAGGAATAATCAGGGGCATCTTTGAAGAATTGACGCTGGAGGAAGAGAAAAAATCCGAGCTCATAGACCTTATCGGCAAAAAGAATCTGGTGGAGCTTGAGACAAGGGTCGATGAGCTGTCGATAGAGAAAAGGTATAAGGATATAATATGCAGGCTGCCGCTCTTATTTGGAAAACCGGAAGAGGTATTCGGCCAGATCGATGAGCTTGCGATAAATGGAACTGTAAGGGAAGCAGCCGCTTATCTTATGGAGGTATGTGAGAAATGCAGGGGTATGGGCCTGGGCTCCAAGCTGATAATTGATCTTGGAATGACAGGAAATATGAAATATTATACCGGAATGATATTCAGGTCCTATGCCCAGGGTACCAGCGAGGTGGTTATTTCAGGAGGCAGATATGACGACCTGCTTGGAGAACTTGGGATGAACACCACTGCGGCAGGCTTTGCTGTATATATGGATAATTTGATGGCGGCGGCAGGGGAGGAGCTCAGGCAGCAAGAAAGCAAGCTGCTGGTAGTTTTCGGCGAAGACAGGTTTCTTGAGGCGATTGAATACACTGAAGAGCTTAGGCGGGGAGGCAGGATAATCAATCTTATAAGCAGCAGTGACGCTGCTGATGAGGAGCAATACCGAATGCAATACGGCTATGCAGAAATCATAAGGTTTGAATAGGGGGTGGCTTGAATAATGTTGAAAATAGCTGTGGCAAAGGGCAGGGTGGCGGAAAAAGTAAGCCGGCTGCTCAATACCGGCGAATACAGGGGCATAATGGACCCCGATTCCAGAAGGCTGGTATTCACTGATGAGGATAAGGGAGTAGAGTTTTTTCTGGTGAAGCCTTCAGATGTGCCTGTATATGTGGCAAGCGGTGCGGCTGATGCAGGCATCGTCGGCAAGGATGTGCTGCTGGAGACGCAGAACCAGGTTTATGAAATACTGGACCTGAAGCTCTGCCGGTGCAGGCTTGTACTGGCCGGACCGGCCGAAAAGGGCCGGGTGAGGCCGATAGTGAGGAAAATTGCAACCAAGTATCCAAGGATAGCGGCAGAGTATTTTGCAGGAAAAGCTGAAGCGGTGGAGATCATCAAGCTGGACGGTTCGATAGAGCTTGCGCCCATTGTGGGTTTGTCCGATGCAATAGTGGATATTGTGGAAAGCGGAAGGACGCTGAAGGACAACGGACTTGCAGTATATGAAGAAATTTGCGGCATCACGGCCAGGATGATTGTAAACAGGGTAAGCTACAAGCTGAAGAACAGGAGCATAAACGCCTTTGCATCGGCTGTAAGCAATGCCATTGAGGGAGGTGGGGACAGTGATGAGGATATTGTCATGGGAGGATGAAAGCAGTGAAAAGGTGCTCTTCGGAAATAAGGGAGGAAACTTCATCCCGGAGGAAGTAACAGACACAGCAAGAAAGATCGTCAGGGAGGTAAGAGACCGGGGAGACGGTGCAGTGCGGGAATACAGCAGGAAATTTGACGGAGCCGGCGATATTGAGGATTTTCAGGTAAGCAGGTCGGAGCTGGAGGCTGCCGCCGGAAAAGCAGAGAAAAGCTTTATTGCTGCAATAAGCAAGAGTATAGCCAATGTAAAGAGCTATCACAGGGAGCTGGCCGACAGGGATTTTTCCATGCTGACGGATAACGGGAGCCTGCTGGGCAGCAGGGTGACGGCAATAGAGAAGGTTGCGGTATATGTGCCCGGGGGTAAGGCCTCATATCCTTCTACCGTGGTGATGTGTGCGGTGCCTGCAATGCTTGCGGGAGTGAAGGAGATAATAATACTTACCCCCCCGGCCCCGGATGGAGGCATAAACCCATATATAGCGGCAACGGCAAAGCTCCTGGGAATAGAAAGGATATTCAGGATAGGCGGTGCACAGGCAATAGCGGCGGCGGCCTTCGGAACCGGGACAATACCGAAGGTGGACAAGATAGTGGGACCGGGTAATGCATATGTGGCGGCAGCCAAGAGAGAGGTATACGGCTTTGTGGACATTGATATGATCGCAGGCCCCAGTGAGATAGCGGTAATTGCAGACAGCAGCGCAAATGCCGCCTGGGTTGCGGCCGACCTGCTGTCCCAGGCCGAGCATGATGAAATGGCAAGATGCTTTATGGTGACTGATTCCAGAGCTTTTGCAGAAGGAGTAAATGCAGAAATAGAAAGGCAGCTTGCAGCCATGTCAAGAAAAAATATAATCGGCAAAGCCCTGGAGAACAATTCGGCTGTGATAGTGGTCGGGGAAATGGATAAGGCCCCGGACATAATAAACAGGATCGCTCCCGAGCACCTGGAGATAATTACCGAAAATCCCTTTAAGGTGTTGAAGGACATAAAAAATGCAGGCGCAATTTTTATAGGAGCTTACTCCTCTGAACCAATAGGCGATTATATAGCGGGACCCAATCATGTGCTACCCACTTACGGTACGGCAGCTTTCTTTTCACCCCTTTCAACCAGGGATTTTCAGAAGAGGTCAAGCCTGGTGTATTACAGCAAGGCAGACCTGGAGGCCTACGGTCCGTATGCGGTAACCATCGCGGAGGCAGAGGGCCTGGAAGCCCATGCAAATGCTTTGAAAGTGAGGTTGGGAAATGATAGATAAGCTGGTTTCAAAAAGAGTGCTTGGGCTTCAAAGCTATAAGGTAGAACCCCTTGAACCCGGGATAGCCCTGGACAAGAACGAAATGCCCTGGAGCCTGGAGACCGGGATGCTGGAAGCTGTTATCGGAAGGATAAAAGCTATGGGCTTCAACCGTTATCCGGACAGCAGTTGCTCGGAGCTCAAAACAGCCATTTCCGGGTACGCAGGGGTGGAGAGGTCGGCTATAGCTGTAGGCAATGGCTCTGATGAGCTTATAAGCGTGCTGGCACAGACCTTTATAAACCCGGGAGACACAATAGCAGTCTGCAATCCGAGCTTTTCGATGTATAAGATATACGGGACCATATGCGGTGCAAGAGTATGGGAGTATGAGCTGGACAGCAATTTTGAAATTGACCCGGAGGAATTCACAGAGGGTATTGAAAGAGAAAAGCCAAAGCTGATATTCCTGTGCACTCCCAATAATCCTACCGGCAACGTTACCGGTCTTTCAGAAATAGAACAGATACTAAAGAAAACCGAAGGACTTGTCGTGGTAGATGAGGCATACTTCGAGTTTTCGGGAGAGACTGCAGCAGGACTGCTTTCTGATTATGAGAACCTGATAATTCTCAGGACCTTTTCAAAGGCCTTCGGACTGGCGGCACTGAGACTTGGCTACATGCTTGCCGCTCCTTCCGTCATCCTGTATATCGACAGGGTCCGCTCCCCTTTCAATGTGAACGCACTGGCGCAGCTGGTGGCGGTAGAGGCTCTGAAAAACCTTGATACAGCGGTAGAAAGGATAGAGGCCGTAAAGCTTGAGAGAGGAAGGCTTGCCAAGCTGCTTAACGGTCTGACGGGTCTGGAGTGCTGTGAATCCCGGAGTAATTTCCTGCTGATACGTACCGGACATGCTGACAAAATATTCAGGAGGTTTCAACAATCGGGTATTTATATCAAAGGGTTTTCCGGTGGAAGACTAAAGGATTGCATCAGAGTAACAGTAGGTGATCCGGTTGAAAACGACAGGCTTTATGAGGGCATAAGGGAGGTGCTGTATGATGACGGCAGGTAAGGCAAGGAGTGCAGAATTGTCAAGAAAGACCAGGGAGACTGAGGTTTATGTGAATATCAACCTTGACGGAAGCGGGCTTTACGATATTGATACAGGTGTCCCCTTCTTCGACCATATGCTGGAGCAGCTCTCCCGGCACGGCGGCTTTGATCTGGAGATAAAGGCAAAGGGGGATATACAGGTGGACCTGCATCATACCGTGGAGGATGTCGGAATAGTCCTGGGAAAGGCATTGTATCAATGCACTGCCGATAAGACGGGCATAGCAAGGTATGGAAGCGTGATGCTTCCCATGGATGATTCCCTGTGCATGGCTGCTGCGGATTTCTGCGGAAGGTCCAACCTTGTATTCAATTGCGGGCTGCTTAAAGGCCGGATAGGAGAATTTGAAACAGAAAATATCAAGGAATTTTTTAAGGCCTTTGTAGACAATTCGTCAATGACGCTGCATTTAAATCTCCAGTATGGGGAAAATGCACATCACAATGCGGAGTGCATATTCAAGTCGGCTGCAAGGGCATTGAAGGCGGCTTTGAAGGTGGATGAGGCAGGGGGTATTCCCTCTACAAAGGGGTGTATATAGTATATGAAGGTAGGAATTGTCGATTATGGAGTAGGGAATATATTCAGCCTGAAAAATGCCCTTGGGCATGTAGGTATCGATGCGGTTGTCTCAAAGGATGTGAA
>JAEXXN010000251.1 GCA_023405875.1 Bacillota bacterium
GGATATGGACCGTATAAACGAAATTTCCAGCAGCCTCAGCAGCAATTTTGACTCTATAAACGATTTGGTTTACTGCCTCAGCAGAGTCAGATCGGTTAATGAATATACTTACGCTCATAGCCTGAACGTATCGCTTTTATGTTCACTGCTCGGTTCCTGGCTGAACCTGGGACATCATCACATAGAACAGCTTTCTTACTGCGGTGTACTGCATGATATAGGAAAATCCAAAGTACCCCAGGAAATACTTGATAAACCCGATACTCTTACTCAGCAGGAATTTGAAGAAATAAAAAAGCACCCCATTACAGGCTACAAGCTATTGGAAAAAAACGATCAGATAAGCAAGGATGTTGCGGCAGCGGTGCTGATGCATCATGAGAGGGAGGACGGCTCCGGCTATCCTTTCGGTCTGAGATCCAATCAGATTCATTATTACGCCAAGATCTTGGCTGTAGTAGACGTATATGATGCCATGACCTCCAACAGGGTATACAAGAAACGCCAGCCTCCTTTTGATGTTCTGGAAATGTATGAAAGCGAATATCTTACCAAATGCGATGCAGGCATTATGCTGACCTTCCTTAATCATATATCCAGCTATTATGTCGGGTCCATGGTAAGGCTGAGTGACGGCTCCACAGGGGAGATAGTGTATATCAATTCCAACAGGATCTCCCGTCCGCTTATAAAAACCGACAGAGGCATTCTGGACCTCAGCGCCTTTCCAAGTATTAAAATTGTAGAAATGCTTTAGCTTCAGCCTTTCATCACTTTTTACGATGAAAGGCTTTTTCATGAAAAAATTTTCAAACCTACTATTTTTTTGATGCAAATATGAAAAAATCTGATATAATAAAAGGTACATGGACATTTTTTATATATGCGGGATGTTTCTCGTCCCTCTCTTTTATTGAGTGCTTTGTCATATTTGCCGGCTAAGCAGGGAATATTTAAAGCATCACTTAGTTGAATTTGCGCAATGCCTTTAGTGTAATAGCTTAAGCGCGTTCAATCAGACGTTATGCAAAATACCGGCTTTGGATTTAATAATAATTTTGCATAACGTATCCTTGATTTCATTGAATTCGCGCCATACCCTAGTGTAATAGCTTAAGCGCGTTCAATATATATTAATTATTAAAGGAGGTATTATTATGCCATTGGTAACAACCAAAGAAATGTTTAAAAAAGCCTATGAAGGTAATTACGCAGTAGGCGCGTTCAACGTCAACAACATGGAAATAATACAGGGTATTGTTGATGCCGCAAAGGAAGAAAAAGCCCCTCTCATACTTCAGGTTTCAGCAGGTGCAAGAAAATATGCAAAGCATGTTTACCTTATAAAGCTTGTTGAGGCTGCTTTGGAAGACAGCGGACTTCCAATATGCCTGCATCTTGATCACGGCGATGATTTTGAAATATGCAAATCCTGTATAGATGGCGGCTTTACATCAGTTATGATCGACGGTTCAAAGCATCCCTTTGAGGAAAACATCGCATTGACAAAAAAAGTCGTTGAGTATGCCCATGAAAGAGGCGTTGTTGTAGAAGCAGAGCTGGGCAAGCTGGCCGGAGTTGAGGATGCCGTAAAGGTTGCCGCAAAGGATGCTACATATACCGATCCTGACCAGGCGGTCGAATTTGTGCAGAGAACAGGGGTTGACTCCCTTGCAATAGCTATAGGTACAAGTCACGGAGCATATAAGTTCAAAGGCGAGCCTTCACTGGACTTTGAAAGGCTGGAGAAAATCACAAAGCTTCTTCCTGACTTCCCGTTGGTACTTCATGGAGCATCCACAGTCCTCCCTGAATTCGTTGAGCTTTGCAACAAATACGGCGGTAACGTGGCAGGCGCCCAGGGAGTTCCCGAGGATATGCTCTTAAGATCAGGCAAGCTTGGCGTATGCAAAATAAATATAGATACAGACCTGAGGCTTGCAATGACAGCTTCAATAAGAAAGCATTTCGCAGAAAATCCCGGAGACTTTGATCCCAGGCAGTACCTGAAGCCTGCAAGAGAAGCAATAAAGAGCATGGTACAGCATAAGATGAAAAATGTATTGAATTGCAGCGGAAGAGTATAGATTGATAAGGCTGTAACCTGGCGGTTACAGCCTTTTAACATTCATAGAACAATTCAAGACCCTTCCGCAATTCTATATCACTCTTTTTATTGCAGACCCCGCAGACTCTCTGAGCAGCTCCAATACCTCCAGATTTTCCTCCAGGCTTAATCCATCCACTGACATTGAAGCTTTCTTTGTGACGCCGTCAACTGCTCCCGCTTCAATGCTTCCTTCCAACAGCTTCCTTTCCGTATCTGAAGCATGAAGCAGCATATTCCCGGTCAATAATGACAGTGCGGCTGCCAGAGCATGTCCTCCCCAGTTGGATACTCCTGAGACAATAAGAAAATCCGCGGCGGCAGCTGCGCATATCTGCCTGCCGTTATCCAGGGAAGCAACTATGTAAGGCCTTACCTTGCCCATTCCCACCTCATTACCGCCATCACCGACTGCAATGGTTATGATCCCCTGCTTGGAAGCTTCTTCAAACAGTATATCCGTATCTGGAACAATATCGCTGAGATTCTCACCTCTCATGGAGTAACAGCATCCGTCCGCTGCCCTGCCCGGCCGTTCTATTGCCACCAGGTGTGTAGGCTCGTAAGCCTTCAGCAGCCTCTGAAAAAATACTTCGTCACTGCCTGCAGGTACTATTTCCAAGTCGCATTCAACCCTCATTACTCTTATAC
>JAEXXN010000278.1 GCA_023405875.1 Bacillota bacterium
GCTGAACAGAACCTTGAGTGTGAAGGAAAAGTAGAGAGTTAGAAGAGTAGAAAACTGAATGATATGCCATAGGGGGCAGCAGCCATTTATATCAGGGAGTGCTTAACAAGCTTATATTCTGTCCAAAGCTTGTTTTGCGCGATTCGATATAAATGGCTGCTGCATCTTTTATATTTCACAAACTGCAATTTTCAACAAAAATACTATACCTACAGCAGCTTAATCCCCTTATCCTCACACTCAGCAATCATACTGTCAGGCCACATTGAGGACTGTACCTCTCCTATATGGGCCTTTCTGAGGAAGTACATGCATATCCTGGACTGGCCGATACCACCCCCTACCGTATAGGGCAGCTCACCTTTGAGCAGTGCACTGTGGAAGGGATATTTCTTCCTGTCCATACAGCCGGAAATCTCAAGCTGACGCAGCAGAGCCGCTTCGTCTACACGGATACCCATGGAGGATAGCTCCAGGGCACATTCCAGAACAGGATACCAGAAGATGATATCTCCGTTAAGTGACCAGTCGTCATAGTCGGGAGCCCTGCCGTCATGTCTGATGCCGGATTCCAGGGGAGCGCCTATCTGCATTATGAAAACCGCACCCTTATCCCTGGCAATAAGATTTTCCCTTTCCTTCGGAGATTTGCCCGGATACATGTTTTCCAGCTCCTGCGTTGTGATAAAAAAGATCTCCTTAGGAAGGACCGGGGCGAATTGCGGATAAGCTTCGGCAATATGGGCTTCGGTATCGAGAAATACGCTGTATATGCTTCTTACAATCTCTTTAAGAGTAACAAGGGTCCTGTCCTCATGGAGCAATATCTTCTCCCAATCCCACTGGTCCACGTAAATGGAGTGCAGGTTGTCCAGCTCCTCATCCCTGCGGATGGCGTTCATATCGGTATAAAGGCCTTCTCCTGTTTCAAATCCATAGCGCTTAAGAGCAAGCCTTTTCCATTTGGCAAGGGATTGTACTATCTCCATTTCGGTGTCCTTTATTGAAAGCGCATCAAAGGCGACCGGACGCTCCACTCCGTTCAGATTGTCGTTGAGACCTGTTTCCTTTGAAACAAATAAAGGGGCTGAGACTCTTGTAAGGTTGAGCTTTTGAGCAAGCCTGGACTCAAAAAAGTCCTTTATAACCTTTATTGCCACTTCTGTTTCCCTGATTCCCAGTGTCGGTTCATAATCCTTGACTGAATAAATGTTTGCCATTCTAAATACCTCCTGTAAATTTTTTTAAAAATAAAAAAACCCTTCATCCCTGAGAAAGGGACGAAAGGTAATTCGCGGTACCACCCTGATTGGCTGAAAGCTGATGTTTCAACCCACTTTGCCAGTACGGACTGTTAATCGATACTGCCCATCAAGATAACGGTATGGCTCCGTCCAAGTCTACTATCCAAATATTTCGCAAAAAACATCTTACATAATTTAATCAAGTTCTGCGTAAATATTTCCTTTATTTTATTGAATTCGCACTATACCCAATGAAATACCCTAAGTGCGTTCAATATAATATGGATTTCGGTTGGAGACTCCGGGCTGTTCTTCACTTCAGGCTTAGTACCGGGCTTCCACCCATCCCGGCTCGCTTCAACATATCCTTCAAGCTACTCTTCCCATCATTGTCGGAAATTTGTAATTTTTATCATTATATTAGCTATGCTGTAAAATGTCAACAGTTATTTTTTGCATTATTCCAAGCTGTCATTCAGGAGCACCATATGAATATGATCCTCCCAGCGCCCATTTATCTTCAGATACCTGTAAGCGAGCCCCTCGTTATAAAAGCCCAGTTTTTCCGTTACCCTCAGGGAGCTTGAATTTTTGGGCATGATATTTGCCTCTATCCTATGCAGGCCATATTCATTAAATATGATTTCAATTCCCTTTCTGATAGCCTCGGTAATATAGCCTTTATTTATCTCATCCTTGTCCAGCTTGTACCCCAGAAAGCAGGACAGGAAAGCTCCGAAGACGATATTGTTAAAGGCAACGGTGCCTATGACTCTGTTGTTCCCTGTATCCTCTTTTTTATAGATCCACAGCCTGAGGGCCCGTTTTTCTTCAAATTCCCTGAAATCCTTCCGGAGCTGTTCTGCCTGGGCCGCAACAGTGTAAAACGCCTCAGGCCTCCGCAGCTCCCATTCCTCCAGAAAGTCCCTGTTTCTCATATAATAATCCAGCACCTGCAAGGCATCTTTTTCTTCAAGCACCTTCAGGATGAGCCGGCTTGTTTCGTATATCTTACACATTTCATCATCCCCCGGAAAAAAGTGTAACACAAAAAACTTGCAGCTACAAATCATTTCACCACCATATTGACAAGCTTTCCGATGTTCTCAATAAAATCAATATGCGTGTTGTATATAAGCTGCTTTATCCCTGGTTTGTCAACCGCGGCAAGAAGCCTGTCAAAATCATCATTGTCGAACCTGTTGACTATATCCCGGAAGACGGAAATGTTCTCCGCCCAGGAAGCCAGCTGCTTCATATTTGCTTCATAGTCAAGCCCCTGGCATATTGCCCTTGCCGCATATATACCGCTGAGAATGGCACCTACGCCTCCAACTCCCAGCAGCCTCTCAGTCAGTCCGGCAGCTCTGCCGGCAAGAAGAAGATTGCTTGTTCGGAACTTCTTTACCCTGCCTGTGGTGAATGGGCGTGGAGTGATATGATACAGGAATTCCAGGTGGTCAAGCTTTTCATAGGCCAGAAATTTTGCGAACAACCTGTCAAGCCCGAATTCTCCATGATTGGTAACGTACAGGTCTATCAGGGCCTGGGTTTTGCTGAAGGGAGCGACGCGTCCGTAGCCGGTGCCTGCATATTCGGTATTGAAGTATACCGTTGAAGAATCAGGCCTGAAGGTACCAAGGGCAACTCCGCCTATGACCCGTATAAGCCCCTTGTCCTCCCAAAGCCCAAGCTCACGGGAAATTGAATCATTTCCACCGGCGACAACCACCCAGTCATATTTGCCTGACAGCTCTTTATAATCGGCATACCTGTTAAAATGTACCGGAGTATCCTTTAGTAAGCTGTGGATCTGTTTTTCCAGCGAATCTGCCGTTTTTCCCCTGATGACGGAGTAGCCCAGTCGGCCGTTTATCTCTACCTTGTTGTTCTTTGATTTCATAATGATGTTATTGCATTCAATAAGGGGCTTGATACTGATGCTGAAGTTTTCCCTCAGGTATTTCAATATATCTCCATAATCCCTTAACAATATTTCGGGCCAGAAACCCACCATCGGCCAGGGCCATCCAATAGAACTGTCTCTTTCGAAAATGTCGGCAATGATTCCGTTTCTCTCCAGCTCAAGAGCGCAGGAAAGCCCGCTCAGGCCTGCACCAATAATGGCAGTTTTCATATGTCGTTATTCCACCTTATCATATAATTGCTGTCTTTTTAGTATTTCCCACAATTTCGATATTATCTAGTACACTGTCAACTCTAAACTTGCATTACCTGGAAAGGAATTTTCTGGAATGTTCTGTAAATTTTGGGTTGTTATGCTGAGGGATTAAATGCTATAATATACTATGAACAAATTGTTCGGGTAGTTTGGGAAATGTTCTTTTCAATGAAGGAGTATGAAATATGGACATTGAAATCATACAGCAGGAGAGCAATTCCTTTGGGAAAAGGAAGAGCAAAAGAATAAATTATAGTGCAAGAATATGTTGCACCAAAAGCATGAATGACGGCGGGGTGGAGGAATTTGAGGAGCCGGTTGAAATGCTGCTTCATGATGTCTCCGCCGGCGGGCTGGGGGTTATATGTGACAGATTGTTTGAAGGGGGCTCTGTGCTGGTGCTGAGCATAACTCTGGAAGAGGTGCTCTATGAAAAAGTGACTGCAAGGGTAATGTGGACAATAGATAAGGAGGATACCTACCGTCACGGCCTGGAGATAATGAATTTATCCGGAAAGCTGTTTAGGCATCTGAGCCGGTTGGATAACAGCATCACAACGACAGTATAATAATTGCGGCAAAAAATTGCAAATTATTTAATGTTGTAATATAATAATAAACGGTAATTTTATTAAGACATATAAAATAAAGCTGATTTTGGGAATAATATGCTTAGATTGAAAAGTACTGGAAAAGGGAGTAGTGGCATGAGTTTATTTGAAAATTGGAGAAGTACGGCATACGATAGCGAGCAGGATGAAAAGGAACAGAAGAAGTTCTGGGATGATTATTTTGAGAAGGAAGAAGCCGTTTATGAGAAGCTTCTTTCCAATCCGGAAGAAATCGCAGAAGGTACAGTTGCGGAACTGGCAGAGAAGTATGGTATGGATGCAACGACCTTTGTAGGTTACCTTGACGGAATTAACGACAGTCTTGTCAATCAGATGAAGCTGGAGGAGCTGGAAGAGTCAAGCAGCATAAAGCTGGAAATAGATTTTGAGAAGCTGTACTACAATATGCTGGCTGCAAAAGCAGAATGGCTCTACACCCTGCCCCAGTGGGACAGCATCCTTTCAGCAGAGAGAAGAAAAGAGATCACCAAAGAGCAGAGGCTTTCAGGGACCATCGTAAAAGCAAAGGAACCGGGAAGAAATGATCCCTGTACTTGCGGAAGCGGGAAAAAGTATAAAAAGTGCTGCGGCGCAAATAAATAAATTAAAACTGAAGCCCCCGCCGGATATTATCCGGCAGGGGTGTTTATTTTGATAAATATAACGAGGCGATAGCGGTACCCACCTCGATAGGTGCCGGGTACCGCTTTATTTTTCCATCAGGAGGTGATCATATCTCCTGCCTCGTTGAAACGCGCAGAGGGAAGAAAATTTTTCTACAACTGAAAAATTTTCTACTGATGCGTTATAAGATTATCCTTGACGGAGTATATTCCTGGGAATAGAATGTTATTAATAGTCTGATAATATCACAATGAAAATATACTTTATTATGGAGGGAAGGGAAAGGCGGTATTTATGACGAACAGTGCTTTGAAAAACAAGCTGGGCCAGTCGGAGGAAGAATTTTTGTCGCAATATGATGCAGGACAATATGACAGGCCTTCAGTTACAGTAGATATGCTTGTATTCACTGTTATGAACGAGCTGAAGAAAAGCTACAGAAGGCTTCCTGAAAAAGCGCTGAAAATACTTATGGTAAAAAGGGGCAACCATCCCTGTATCGGCTGCTGGGCACTGCCGGGAGGCTTTGTTAATATGGATGAAGGCCTTGACCAGGCGGCCCTAAGGGAGCTTAAGGAAGAAACGAATATAGAGGATATCTATATGGAACAGCTATATACCTGGGGAGATGTGGGGAGAGACCCCCGGACAAGAGTCATAGGCTGTTCCTATATGTCTCTTGCAGACAGCGGCAAGCTGGATATAAGGGCAGGAGATGATGCGGAAGAGGCGGCATGGTTCAAAGTGAATGCCTGTGTTGTAGAACAGAAAAAAACAGCCTCGGAGAAAGGTTATTCAGTGCAGGACCTGGTGAAGCTTGTTTTGCAGAATGAGAATACCGAGCTTACTGCCATCGTCAGGGTAAACAAGGTATTTGACGGAAAGGCCGTAAGAGTGGAACGGGAATTGGTGGAGTCGGGGAGTATAGCCTTTGACCATGCAAAAATAATTGAATATGCGGTAGAAAGGCTGAGAAATAAAATAGAGTATACCGATATAGCCTTTAATTTAATGCCGGAGCGCTTTACGTTAACAGAGCTGCAGCAGGTATATGAGGTAATACTGGGAAAGGAGCTGCTGAAGGCAAACTTCAGGAGAAAGATAGCCGATATGGTTCTGGAGACCGGCGAATATACAAGAGACGCAGGGCACAGGCCCTCCAAGCTGTTCCGGTATAATCCGGGCTGGGTGGAAAAGCACTTTGCTTAAGCTTATGTATGAACTGTACAAAGGAAAAGGGAGGCAGAAAAATGAGCATATTTAATGGGGAACGACTGAAAAAGGAGACCTTTAGGATAGATCGTGAAAGAATGCGCCGCGGCTGGTATTCTGATGCATATTTCTCGAACACCGTAAAAATTCTTAATGAGCTTTCCAAGGAGAATTATATTTTTGAAGGGAAAAGCGACATAAAGGATATAGACTGCAGCGGAGTGAGAAACGGAGATATCCGGGTGGAAATGCAGTTCTTTACCAGAAGAAGGCCCTTCAGCATAATCGCAGGAGTGGATGAAGCCCTGGCGCTTTTGCAGGAATGTACCGGATATTTTGACAAGGACGGAACCTTTGTAAATACTTATGACAGCCTGGAGATAGAGGCTGTGCAGGATGGAACCTTTGCAAAGTATGACGGGGACCCTATGGCGGTTCAGCCTGTGCTGAAGGTAAGGGGAAGGTACAGGGATTTTGCCATACTTGAAACGCCTATTCTCGGAGTACTGACTGAAACTACACGGATAACCACCAATGTTTACAATACCCTGGTAGCCACAAAGGGCAAGGATATACTGTTCTTCCCGGCCAGATTCGCCCACTACAAGCTTCAAGCCATGCACGGATATGCCTATTCCCTGGCAGTGCAGGCATACAACCAGAAGCACAGCAAGAATTCCAGGGCAATGGTATCTACCGACGACCAGGGAGGCTGGTGGGGAGGAAAAGGCGGCGGTACAATAGCCCATGCTTCTATCGCCTGCTTTCTCGGGGATACGGCAGAAACAATGATGCAGTTCTCAAGAGTAATGCCGGGGGATGTTCTGCGTATAGCATTGATAGATTATCATAATGATTGTACCGGAGAAGTTGTAAAGGTAATGGAGGCAATGTTCGGAAAGTACATCCGGCTTTACAGTGAAGGCAAAATGGAGGAAGCGGCAAAATACAAGCTTTATGCGGTAAGGCCGGATACCTCGGCAAATATGAGGGATGAAGCTGTCGAGCCTATAGGGGACAAAGCCCTTGACTGCGGAGTGAACCCAAGGCTGATATGGAAGATCAGAAAAACTATGGATAAGGCATACGAAGCATGGAATGTACCGGAAGAATACCGGGAATTGGCGAAAAAATGGTGTGAAGACGTGAAAATAGTTGCTACGGGAGGTTTTAACATCAAGCGGATCAATCAATTTGAGCAGCTTGGAGTACCGGTAGATGTTTACGGAATCGGTTCTTCACTTCTGGATAACAGCAGTGAAACAGGTACGAATAATGACTATACGGGAGATATTGTCAGGGTCGAAATCGGAGGAGAATGGTTCCACATTGCCAAGACCGGCAGAAAAGCATGTGATAATCCCAACCTGGAGGTTGTCAGATAGAAGCTCAAAGAAAGATGACGAGGCGAGTATGGTGTTCATAACGGTAATGACAGCAGGTAATTTACAAAATGTGAACAGAATAGAGATGGAGCTTTCAGCTTCAGCAAGGAATCATAAGCAGGACTATTTGCATACTGAGGTATAGCCATATACAAAATGCAGGTGATTATGGCTGTCTTCTGTAATGCCCTGGTAGTAATGTATGTGTCCTGATTCCACTGCAAGGTCCGGGCCTGTTGTAATGCTGTAGTAGTGCTCATGACCATGATTGAAGGTAATATAGCCTACAAGCTTGTGAGTGTGGCTTTCCAGGCCGGATTCTTCGCTGGTTATACCGGACAATCCATGACGGTGCTCATGGGTAGCGGTGGTTTTGCCATTGTAATTATGACAATGGACGGTATCCGACATATAAATCATCTCCCCGCTAACAAAATCTTGTTATATTATAGTTTATGCAGAAACAGTAAAGAACTTACATAATTAAATCAGGCAAAACAAAATATTACAATTTTTAGGAGGTAGAAAATGGAGTACAAGGAGCTTTTGGCGAATGCAAAGACTTTGATAGGAGCAAAATGCAGGATATGCCGGGAATGCAACGGAGTTGTATGCAGAGGCGAGATACCCGGAATGGGCGGCAAAGGCAGCGGCAGCAGCTTTATCAGGAATTTTGAGAAGCTGAATGAAATCAAGCTTAACATGGACACCATTTATGAGTTCAAGGAAACAGATACGTCTGTCGAGCTTTTCGGCAAGACCTTCAGCTGTCCCGTGTTTGCTGCGCCTATAGGCGGTTTGCAGCAGCAATACGGAGCTGCGCTTAATGATGAAGAGTACAGCTATGCAATCGTAGCCGGCTGTAAGAATGCAGGTGCTGCAGGCTTTACCGGAGACGGTGTAAAGGAAGAGCATTATGATATGCCTATAAAGGCTATAACCAGGGTGGACGGCTGGGGGATACCGACAATAAAGCCCTGGAAGACAGAGGAGGTCATAGCCAAGGCAAAAAAGGCCGAGGCTGCAGGCGTACTTGCAGTTGCAATGGATATAGATGCCGCAGGGCTCGCCATCCTGGCAGCCGCAGGCAAACCGGTCAGCCCGAAATCTGTTGCTGAAATAAGAAGAATAGCAGAAAGCACAAAGCTGCCCTTCATACTAAAGGGGATAATGACGGTTGCCGGGGCACAGAAGGCGGTAGAGGCCGGAGCTTATGCAATAATCGTTTCCAATCATGGGGGAAGGGTATTTGACCATACTCCTGCTACAGTGGAAGTACTGCCTGAAATACATAGGGCTGTCGGAGGCAAGATAAAAATACTGGTAGATGGCGGTGTAAGGTCGGGGATCGATGTAATGAAAATGCTCGCCCTGGGTGCCGATGCTGTACTCATAGGAAGGCCTTACGGAGTTGCAGCCTATGGCGGAGGTGCCGAAGGCGTGGAGCTTTACACAAGGAAGATAGCTGCGGAGCTGAAGGATGCGATGGTCATGACGGGCTGCAGCACTCTGAAGGATATTGATGAGAGAGTGATATTCGGCAGGTAGAGCAATAAGCAATTTCAGGTTCATAGTCATTAGTGAGGTACTTGCGTGAATATCTCGAGTTTATAACAAACTGCTAAACCAGGCAGTCGTGTATAGCGGAAGTATACTTATACAAAAATTGTCAATGGCACTTATAAGTGGAGTCTTAGAAAAACCGTATGCGAAGGCAAGGACGCCGAAGCAAGCTTTCACCGGCCAAGGATGGCCGTTGAAAGCGTTAGGTTTTTCTTAGACGCAGCTTATTAGTGCCATCAATTTTTATATTCGTATACGTGCTATACATGGCTGCCTGGTTTAGCGGGCCTTTACTAACCTAGAGCTATACGCTCCTAAGCTCATAAAACACCAGGTACTTTTCCCCCTGAGGTTTGCATTCAATATCGGTATTGTAAGCGAAGCTCCATTCCATTACTATTGATTTTCCTTCCCTCAGCAAGCCCCGGTAATATGCCTTGATGCGGTTGACGCTGTCAAGCAGGAGAGCCAGCTCCTCTGCCGGCAAGAAGCCCTGATCCCCGTCGTAGCTGTAAGAGCCTCCAGCTATTGTAATAGTCACGTTTTTATGCCCATGGGTCACAAGGTTCCACAGGTCCTTGTCCACCGCTTCTATGACCGTCCTATCGCTTTTTATGTCTATTACTCCGCTTTTGTCTGCAATAAAATACGGATAATATATTACCATGCCGTTATCTCCATACATCTGAAGGAAGGCAGCCGCTTTTTCTGCGGCGATTGCTGCGGTCACACCCACAGCCCTGGGGAGATGTACGTCTGTACCGCTTTTTAAAGCTACTCTCACAGTCCAAAGGATACCGGCATCCAAGCTTACTTCCTTTGAGTATTTATTCCATGGAACTGTAGGGATATCCATATCCCTAAGCTCATAAAAGCCCATCAGCTTGTTTATATTCATGGCCTCAGACCTCCGCATCCTTTATGTTGTTAAATCCATCTTTATTATATACAAGTTGAGGCAGACTTGGCAATTGTATGTATTTCCTCAAAAGGAGAATTTACCGGGCTTCAAAGGTAGAAAATATAATCAGTTATTTGTTGTCGTATTCAATATAACGGCATTTGCATGAAATATGCTTCGCATAAGGTATTAGCCCTGAAGAATAAAATATTAACAGAGGAGGTGCAGGTATTTGGAAGGAGTGAAAAGGCCGGTTGAGTTAACCAGGCTGAAGAGCTATCTACAGCTATTGAGGCCCAGACATTGGATAAAGAATCTTTTTTTATTTGCAGCACTTCTGTTTTCGAGGAACATTGACAAGCTGCCCTATGCGTTGGCGGCACTCCAGGCTTTTCTCTGCTTTTGCATCACATCCTCTGCGGTATATATATTCAATGATATTATGGATATGGAAAAAGACAGGAAGCATCCGAAAAAGTGTAAAAGACCGTTGGCTTCAGGTGCAATAAGCAGGCGGGAGGCAGTGCTGCTTATATTGCTATTGCTTCCGGCAGCACTGGTGTTTTCTTTTATACTGAGCCGCAGCTTCGGATTTATTATCCTTACATACCTGCTTAATAATCTGCTTTATACACTGTATCTGAAGAACCTGGTCATACTTGATGTAATGTCAATAGCCCTGGGCTTTATACTGAGAGTGGCGGGAGGGGCTATTGCCATAGAAGTGCTTATTTCTCCATGGCTGATCCTATGTACCTTTCTGCTGGCTCTTTTTCTGGGCTTCAGCAAAAGAAGGAATGAGCTTCAGGTGCTTCAGGAGGAAGCTCATAGCCATAGGCTGATCCTGGAGCATTATTCACTGGAATTCATTGATAACATGCTGTCGATAGTAACTGCATCGATACTGATATCCTACAGCCTGTATACCTTTTATGCCAGTGACGAAAAATATTCAATGGTGACTATATTGTATGTACTCTATGGAATTTTCCGGTACCAGTACATCATATACAACAAGAAGCAAGGAGAAAGCCCCGAGGAAATAGTGCTGGAGGATAAACCTCTATTAGTTAACATAATGCTATGGGTGTTGACCAGCATAGTGATACTTTATATATAGCATTCAATAGCCGGCTTTGAAAATGCGGAGGGCAGGAGTGACAATTGCTGCTGCAAATACTCCAAGGGCAATGCAGAGAAAGGGCTCTGCGATTATCCTGTACCTTGGGGCAAAGTAAAAGAGCTGTATGATAAGATTTATGTACAGTATGTTGCCGATTATCCATGCAGGCTCGCAGAAAAGTATCCGTAAGGCTCCGGCAGCAGCAAGCCTGAGAACAAATAACAACAGCAGCAGGATGAAGGATATCCACAGGGCTGTAAAAGTCATCTGCGGCAGCTTATAGAAGCCCTCCAGGGCGTCTTTTTTTGCTATGCCCATAGTTATGAGGCTTCCATACAGAGGAAGCCGATAGGTCCTGTCCAGGTACGCACTTGCTTCAGAAATGTGAGGATCGCCCTCATAAAGAAAAAGCCTCTGCTTAAGCTTCGAAAGCTCAATTTCTCTTGGAATATTCCGTAATATATAAGCAAGCCCGTCCCTGTAGCCTGTGTCGTAAAGCCTGTTGATATCGGTGTGGGGCTTGACATCCACCCACTGCCCCTTTGCAAGGGGGTTATGCGCTATGTAAAAATTGATGGGGCCGTTGGTATCAATCAGTATAAAGCGGCCTGTGACTGCATGGTTCCTAATTATCCACGGGGAGAATACCGTCAGCATGATCAAAAAAGACAATACAGTGTCTTTAAGAATGGCCGCCAATGACTGTTTAAGCCTGAGCCTGCTTGCCGCAGCCAGAAGCAGGAGGAATACGGCCATGACAAAGGGGATCAGAAGCAGCACGGGGCGAGTCAGGTTTCCGATACCAAGCAGCAGTGAATAGGGGATAAGCTGCTTCAATGTCCTGTAAGCCTTGTGCTCCGTAGGGACGGTGCATATCCATACCTGGGAGTACCTGAGGGCGTAATAGGCAGCCGCAAGGTAGAGGGTTATAAATACCGTTTCAACGTATAAATGGTTGGTATAAACCACCATCCTGGGGTTCAAAGCCATTAGTATACCTGCGGCAAGGCCCGCTTCCCTGTGAAAGCTGCTGTATCTGCGCAGGGAAATATTGGCTATACAATAGCAAAGGAGACAGGAAGCAGTTGAAAAAAGCACCTGAATCAGCCGCATCACTAAAAAATCCTGTGAAGTACCCAGGAATCTGTAAATAAAGCCTGAAAGAAAAATGTACAGGGGGGGCCAATAAGCATATCTTGCCCAATGCTCTCCGAAACGGTGGCCATAATACTGGCCTTCAACCACGTTCAGGGAGTAATGATACATGCTCCAGGCGTCTATTTTGAGCTCGAAGGGGGTATACAGGACAAACCGGAGTCTCAGGTAAAATGCCAGGGAAAATATCAGCCCAAGGTATATCAGGGATCTGGCTTTGGTGCTCAAAGGCTTTCAGTCCTTTCAAAAGAGGAATGTGCAACAAACGGAACGGTTACGAACCGTTCCCTACGGAACAACAAGGTTATGTATAGGCTGTAGGGAACGGTTCTAAACCGTTCCGCCCTTATATTGCCACTCTACAATTATGCAAACGCCTTCCTGTCAGCCCATAGGCCCAA
>JAEXXN010000309.1 GCA_023405875.1 Bacillota bacterium
AAAGGCGGCTCCGCCGCATTTGAAGCCCATATGCCTTTTCCGAAGGAAATTCTGGCACGTGCAGTTAAATCAAAGTTTTTATTGTATAGTAAAGTATAACTTTCCTATACAATAAAAAGCCTCTTTATACATACACAGGTATGTATAAAGAGGCATATAATGCTGTTCCACTCTTTCATAACTCATTAAGGATACTAACATATCCCTGCACTGTAACGGGTGCACCCGTCATTTCCTACTGAAGCCGCATATGCGGCTGCTTCGGTCAAAAGCTCCCGGACGCACTTTCGATACATATCCCTGGAGCTGCTTGCAGCAGCCGGAGCAATCCGGCGCAACCCCTCTCTGAAGAGATATTGACATATCTACACTTTCCGTTCAAAGCCTTTGTCTTAATTCCTACTAATTTACTGTGATTTAATAATAGATTATATTATATGATATGTCAAGGTTTATTTTTGTGTTATTCCACCACCAGATTATTGCCTGGAGCATAGGGCACTATACGATAATCCAGGGCTTCGGCCTCAAGGCTTTCCATGAATGAAACCAGCTCTTTGAGTCCCTTTGGGTAGACATTGAGCATTTCACCCTTGAGCCTGTATATTATCTCATAAGCTTTACGGCTTTGGAATTCATCGATAAGCTCCAGCTTTGCCGCCAGCTCATATATTTGCTGAAGCAGCTCCACGTTCCTTCTGTCTATGGCATAATCAGCGAAAAAGCTGAAGGCCAAAGCAGCTATGCTCTTTTCATCCTCTTCACTGCTCCTTCTCATAACATCCATTGTAATATCTATACTATCCATTATATGGGAGCAGCCGCTTTTTTCTGCAATTGCTCTCAGGCCCTCAAGCGCCTCATTTATCATGTGTATTCTCCTCCCTGTGCATTACAAAAAATTCAAAAATATTGTTTTTTACATATAAATCGCACAAAGCAGCTTGCGTAGAATAGCAGCGATTTATATCACTAATGTAAACATTTCGCACCATTGAACCATTCTGTAAAGGATGCATGCGAAATATACAACATATATATATTTTTCAAAATCAACAATTACTATGCTTCCCTGAGATAAATCCACTAAATATAAGATTTTCAATTAATTGGAAATGTGCTCCACTATTTACACGCATTTACATTTATGTTAAACTATATATAGGCATTTTGCAGCTTTCTGCAAGGTGCCTTGTTATATTTTTTAAGCATTTACCATTAAATGTAATAATTAGGAGGTAGTGAAGTGTCTGCAATTGTTGTTTCCAGATTTATTTTTGAAATCCTTATCAGGCATTTGATTAAGATTGAGGAAGAAAAGCTAGATGTAATAGAAAAATATTATCCTCAATGGACCAATGAAAGGCAGAGCTTTCAGGAAATTATGGATCGGTATATCAAAGGCCTGGAGAATATTATATACAGTGAAATTACCGTAGAGGACAATGCTTCAGGCACCTGCCCCTTTGTGCTGATCGGCAGCCGTATGGTATTGAAAAATGAAGACACAGCCGAGCTGGAAAATATTCAGATCGTATCCCCCTTTAACGGTGAGATCGATCTTAATATAGACAGCGCATCATACCTGTCCCCTGTCGGAAGGGCGTTCCTGCTGAAAAGGGTCAATGACAGTGTCAAGGTAGAAACTCCCATGGGTTTGCTGCATTATAGGATCGAGTCGGTGGAGCTTCCGGTTGAGTAACGTTTAAAGAGGCTGTCACATAATAGGAAGAATGCGACGTAAAAGAGCGGAACGGTTTAGAACCGTTCCCTACAGCCTATACATAAGCTTGTTGTTCCGTAGGGAACGGTTCGTAACCGTTCCGTTTGTTGCACATTCTTCCTAAATTATACAATAACCCCTTGCCTTTACCGCAGTATCTCACTTCCGCCCAAGCCGTAGGCATAGAATTCCTCTCTTTTAAAAGGATTTAGCGACGGTACCGGTATCCCTTCACATAATACCAAAAAATTTATTCCGTCTATCCCGCTTAGCTTTTCATCCTCGGCAGCCTTCATGGAAAATACTATATTATAATAACTGTCCCTTTCAGGGATCACCTTGTACTTGAGGAAGCGGTTGAGCTCATCGGCTATATAGCCCGTGACCATTGCCTTTCTTTCTTCTGCATCAAGGCCAAGGTCTGACGCTTTTATCCACCTTCCCACTTCGATATCATATACCTGATCGGAAAGCGTGAATTTATATTCCTTTCCCCTGTACTTCAGCCTATACTCCTTTTCCCCTGCCATGTCATAAGAATGCCAATTATCTTCAGCATCAGCTATCATCAGCCTGTCATACAGGATAACGGCTTTCATAGGGATGTACCTTTTCAATTCCTTCTGTTCCTCCGCAGCAGTAATGCCCAGGTTCCTGAAAAAGAGCCTGTAAAACCACTTCAATGCCTCATCCCTGTTGATTGCCACATTTTTTCTGTCCTCCGGTCCGATGCCATAACCTGAACCCTGGTTCAGCAGCATCCCTTCGGTGTTATATGCCCTATATTGAGAAGCGGCATTGGCACCCGCATCCAATGCCCTTTTGTACCTTTCCGCCATAATATCAATATTGTCAACTCCTTTTCCGATAAAAAACATGCTCATACTGCAGAATATAAAAATAATGCTCAGAAAAAACGCTTTCATAGACCACTTCCCATGCTTCAGAATTATTGGATGTACACCGATGCTTTGGCAAAATACCTGATATCTGCTTCCGCCCCGGATTTTGTTCCAAAGGGTGTAAGCTCGTACAATCTTCCCAGGGGATGCTCCTCCAGTCCTTCGGCATAAACATTTATAATGTCGTAGCCCTCAGACCTGAGCTCCCTTCCTATGACCTCCATATCCGTGATTACCCCCGGATCATCATTTGTACCGGTGAACTTCTCAGCAGTCACAATAACCTTGAATTCCCCGAACCTCGACAGCTTGACCTGCAATTCATCATATACGGAATTATATAGGGCACCTTTTTTCGCAGCTATCTGAGTATATTGATATACGGTATTTTCAATTGTCTGCTGTTTGATCCTGAAGTCTCTGTCCAGAACAGCATGGAAGGAATACCACATGAATATGGGAATAACCAGAATAGCTGCCCAGAATTTTTCCAATCGCTTTTCCTCCCCGGCATCATTCTTCTATAGCTTCAAATCTGATGCTTAACAATTTTCCTGATGAATCAGTCTTGGGCTTCTTGAGAAACATCCTTGTCTCCCCGCTCAACTGTACGGTTATCTCCTCCGAGTTATTTGTATATTTCTTTGTTCCCTTGCTGTTTACAACAGTTATCTCAACGCTGTTGTCCGTCATGGCACAGTAGGATATCACTGCAGCTCTTACGCTGTCCGCATCAACCACAGTGGGTGTAGTATCATTTCCCATTTCCATCTTTACTGCCGAAAGCGTCTGGTTTGCAGTGTCAGCCATTGCCATTTGCGTTTCCTTTTGTGGGTTGTATACCTGGTTTACATATAAAAGCCCGCCGGCTGCTACTATAACAAATATAAGTATGACTGCCCAGAATTTTTCCATAATCAAATCTCCTCCGTTATTTTATAAAATTCATTGGATTGGTAAGGGTCGAGAGGCTGTAAGAAAAATATACCATTGCCAGAAGCATCACCAGCACCACAGGCAGCATTGCCATCACCTGTTTTGCCTTCCTTCGCCTTATACTCTTTATATCAAGCCATTTCAGCTGGTTAGCCGCCATTTCATCTATATTGTCCACCATACCCAGGAGACCTGTACTCATGGAAAGCCGCATTGCCTCCAGCAGCTCGTAAAGCTCCTCGCTATCCACTTTTTTCAGCAAGCCGTCAAAAGCCGCTTCCCCCTTTCCGCTTTTTATATTATTGAAGGCTTCAGTTATTACCGGCCTGTAGATATCCGATATAACCAGCAAGTTTGAAAGTACATTTCTGATATTAAAGGGCGGCAGCCTTCCGAATATTGAAAAAACATATATATAGTTCAGTATTTCCCAATCCCGCCTGTCCTCTATGAGCTTCAGCTTGAGGAAGGCAATAAGCTCAGGTGAGAGGTACAGGAATACCGCTGCCAGCAAAGCAGCTGAATAAGCAAAATAATCTGTTTCCAACAGCCTTACCCGCAGCAGCTTGTTGTATATCCTCTCAGCAATTGCGGCTGTGTCTCCCCCCAGGCCGATCCATGCATCGTCTATCATAGCTTCGATATATTTTATGTATACTGCCGATTCCTGATTGTTTCCCAGTCCCTTAATGGGAAATTTATCCCTGGGCATCCTGGTATCCACATACCTGAAAATATCCTTTTCAAGCTGAAGCTTATAGGGTGCGGGGGGAGCAGCCTGATCCAGCAATGTCCTTCCCAGGTTGGGATCACTGATTATATTATCGTATCGGATCAAAGCATTTGTCGTTTCTATACTGATAAAAAAAACAAAGCCCAGGATGAACAGTATCGTTTTGACCAGATAAAACCCTTCAACAGATATCCTGAAGCCCGAATCAATGAGCAAGGCCTCGGTATTTCTGTAGCTTTTGCTTTTATGCCCCGGCATAAAAGGCAGCAGCCGGCTTATGCTCTTCAGGCAGCTTCTCCTGGCATAATCAGACCTGTACAGCTTTTTTATCCTCTGATATCTTGCATATTGGAAAGCAGCTATTGTTATGGCTGCCGTCAGAAGTATCACCGCAGCAGCCTGAATTATCATGAAGTAATGTATTTCAAACAGCTCCTTTCCCGCTTAATTCTGAAGCTTCCTCATCCAATGTATGAAAAGGGCTCCCAGCCCGCTTGTTATCAGCATCATTGCTGTCAGATTCTGTGCTTCTATGCTTTTATATATGTCTCCCAGGTTCAGGTCTGTCAAAAGGCTGGTATTGTACCATTTGGTAACCGGTATGACAACAAAGGGGGCAAATAATACAAAAATCTGCATTCCCAGAAGCTCGGCATCATTATAGCCCTGCTCGATGTTGAGAAACGTCACTATATTGGTAAGCTTCTTGAGATTATTGGTGATCACATCCTCACCGGCCCCGGTATTATCCTTTTCCACAGGTCCTCTTCCGTTCTCCTTGGCGAAGAGCATCAGCCGGCATAGTATTTTAAGCCATATTACAGGCATTCTGCTTTCCAATGCTGCTATCTGCTTTTCATAATCCGGCTTCAATAATGCCTCCTTTATTTTTACCATATACACTCTGTTGCTTTTGGGGCATCTGGCTATGGTATCCTCCAAGGCGGGCATTACATTGCCCTTGTAATGATTGTAGTAATGGGCCAGCTTTTTCAAGGTGTTCGGCAGATCCATACCAATCCGCTTCTCATATAGCTCAAAATAGGATTGCTCGCACAAATATACGAATACCATAGTGGAGAGTATGCATAATACTTTGTGATACCACAGCCCGTTGAAGGTACTGTATGCAAAAAGAAAGTATATTGCTCCCAGCAGCATCAAAGCAGACAGCAGCAGTATACATGCTCCCTGATTCTGGGCAGGAGGCTTCTGGTTTATAAGTGTCATACGTCTGTTCAATCTGAACAGCAGGCCGGAAAACGGATTTCTTCTTTCAACGCCGTAAATGACTCTCACCCCCTTGCATATTCAGGTATGCATATTCCTGTATCCTCTCGGACCATTTCGACAAGTTTTTTTACATGCTTCCATGCTCCTTTTCTTTTTCTTGCCTTTTCAAGCATTCTGGCCGAGGGATAGTTTACAAACCTTATATTTTCCCCTTCACTTTCCATAATTGTATTCAAGCTGAACATTTTATAGGGATTATTCTGTATCTGCTGTATGTAATAAAGCTGCTGAAGCTTTTCCAGGCCCTGCTCCCTGCCGAAGTCGACATCGCTGAAAGCTGATACAAGGGGAACGATCTCCACCACCTTGGTTATCATTATCCTCCCGTCAACTATCTCATGCTGGAATATCATGTTTATATAATGGATGATATCCATTACGGCACTTTGCTCTGAGAAATACCTTCCGGTTCCGATAAGCATATTCTTTAGCCTGGGTACTGTCGTCTCAGGATTGGTAATATGTGTCGTAAACCATGCCGCTACCGAGACAGACTGAACCAATTGAATAAATGCGAACAATGCATTTCCATCCCTTACCTCCCCTATATTCGCTACATCCACAGACATCCGCAGCATCGTCTTAACGGCATCCAGAAGCTCCTTGCCATTTACAGACTGTCCTTCCACTATCCTTTTATACGGATACTTTTCCATAACATGCTGTTCAAAGTAATCCTCCACAGTGCCGATATGAAGATAATCATCCAACAGCTCATACATGACATTCATGGTGGTCGTCTTACCGCTGCCCAGGCCGCCTTGCAGGCATATGCTCTCCCCTGATTTTACCAGGGCGGTGATAAGTGCCCTCAGCTTATCCTGTGTAATCAGGTCCTTGAAGCCTGAACCGCTTTGATTGAATACCCTTATACAAAGGTTCCTGGCAGAAAAATAGGGCCTCTGGGTAACTGTTATCCTCGCTCCGTCACCCCTGTGGCACAATATTTCAGGATGGCTTACATCCAGCTGGGGACAATGCTTCTCAAAGCTGATCGCCCTGTCCTGGATGATCCTTGCGTCACTGTCGGATATCTGCATGAAGCTCAGCCATACCTTTTTCCCGCACCAGCAGTATATATATCTGCCGTTGTTGGAAAAACCCACCTCGTTAATATCGGAATATGCCAGCATATCGATATGCTTAAGCCCGAAAAGCTCTTCATACAGCCTCTGAGTAATTATCTCCACCTTGTCCAGGAAGGAAAGGGCATAAGCTTCATTTCGGTATATGTAATCAATATCCTCAGCATTATATTCATACCGCAGGCTTTCATAAAAGCCGGACTCCCTGGACTTGCAGAAAAAATCATACCCGGACATAAGCTTCTTAAAGGCCCCATCCCGCCCGGAGCTTTCGGGGGACTTGTTCTTGTACAGGATTATTTCAAATTTTTCTCTGGCCGTCATATTTCCCGGGGCACCAAAGGGGATTATATCATCGACCAATCCGTTTTCTTCATCAGCTTTGATTCCTTGGATTATGCACCGGTCCTCCAGACCTCCGGACTTATCCTGCTGATATATGTCAAAGCCGCTGAGTATCGTATTCTTTATATGTGCCTTTATGACAGCCCTGGCTTCTGTCAGCCCTGAGGTGGACTTTTCCTTGTAATCCCTCAGCAGTAGCACTATCTTTCTCTCCTGCTCGTCTTCAGGGTCTGAGTTGATGAAATTATACAGGTATTTTTCAATATGAAGCTGCAAGGTATCAATGATAAGATATTTCCTGAGATTCAATATAACACCTCCCGTCAGTAAAGGCTGATCCTGCGGAACCTTTTATGCGGGGCTCCATAGCTGCTGCTTTCTGCGGATTTTTCGCCCATGGACAATTCACCTGCAATAAAGCTGCATATATCATTCAACTGCTTGATATATCCTTTCTTCCTGCCGTTGAGCTTTTTCATTAAGAATGAATAGAAAGCTCTGTCTGTGCAGCAGGCGTTCAGCAACTCGCCGTCATAGTCCAGGCCGAAGGTATGGAACAGGGAATACCTGCTGTTGTACCTGCTTAATACGCTTTTGGTCTCCCAGCTGCTGTGCAGCTTATTTATCACATGAAGGGTCCTGCTGCCGGTAAAATAGTTAAGAGCGGGCTTAAGTGCCGCAGCCCTGAACAATTTGTCCAGCACTATCTCATTTGGGGTAATGACCGAAACGATTTTATCGGCACTGTCCAGGTACAGGTTGTTTTTTTCTCTGAGCCCTGTATCCATATCAACAATCGTCAGGTCAAAGGCTTCCATGCAGCTGCTTATAAAAAGCCTCTCAAATTCTTCGTTCTCCCCGGTGATTTCCTTATCAAGCCTTGCTCCGGCGAGCATATACAGCTCGGTATTGACCTGTGTAGCATAGGTCAGAATATGGTCGGCCCTGATTCCTGTGCCGAATATTTTCAGATGGTCCATAGAATATTTTATCTGCATATCCTTCTCCAGAAAGCTCTCCATGCCGCTGATCGAATTGCTTTTGTTTACAATAAGCACCCTTCTTCCGGATATATGGTGTGCTCCAAGGCCGATTGAGCAGGCAAGGGTCGAGCATCCCTCACCATGCAGCACCGGCGACCATACACACACCAGCTTCCCTTTCTCACCTCTCATTTTCCCGTCCTCCCCTGTCAAAGGCAGCAGCGTAGGTCACTGCACTCGGCCTTTGCGAATCATCAAGATACTGTACTGCGAACAGAAGCCCTTCGGAAGCAGCCTCCTTGATAAGCTCCTGCTCTCTTTCATTCATATAAAAGGACAGAAGCTCCTCTGCCCGTGAAATTACAACGGCTTTTGAAACTACCACCGGGTCCTCTCCTCCTCTGACAAAAAGCTTTATATCTATTACGCTGCCGGAAACTACTGCAGCAGGGACCGTTCCCGCTTCAAAATTATGCTCCATCAACCGGTCCCCCTCCTCCAGGACGGCGGTATCAGGCATCAGGTCCAGTTCGTTCAGCAGCTCTCTTTCCGCCACCTTATGCTTCAGCCTCATATTGTCCAGCCCTGACAAGCTTGTAACAGCACCTTTGGGAGCCAGCTCAGCAGGCACCTCTATCATTACAAGCTTGCCCGCCTCCGGCAGCTCTCCCTGCTCCATATCCTGCTTTGCCTGCAGGACCGCAATTGTATCGCCTTCGGAATTGCCTCCGATATCGGCTGAAGCAATTACGGTACTTCCGGAAGCTGCCCTGTTATACAGCAGGTAGCCTTCATAAAGGATAATAACCGCACATATTATGGATATAGAAAAAAATAACCACTGTTTTACAGAGAAATATCTGAATTTTTTATTGTAAGACAATAACGCTTCCTCCTCGTTATATTTTTATCCTCATCTGGCAGACAGCCTGTCCAGTAAATTATCCATATCCTTCACAAAGCCTCTGCATTCTTCCCTTTCAGAATTATACGGGGCCTGTCCGGTGTGCATCAGGTTACTGCTCAGAAGCCCGCAGCTGCTGATAAAAGCCATTCCCTTAAAGGGTATCCCCGAAGCTGCCAGCTCGTTATATATGAACTTGTGGCCCGGGGACTTCACATTGGTATTGTTGATGACCGCGATCGTCTTCTCAGGCACAAAATCATCCCGCAGCCCCTTCAGCATGTTCATGTTCATATGGTAATGCATTATGTCACAATCAAATATCATCAGATCATAGGAGGAATTCTTCACAGCGAGCCGTGTCAGCTCTGATAAGCCGGTACGCGTATCAATTATCGTAATATCGGATCTTGTCCGTATGCTGTAAATAAGCTTGGAGAAAGCCTCCCCCGGCAGCTCCTTTTCATCTCCAAGCCTGCCGGTTATAATTCTCAACTGTTTTTTCCTGTAGCATTTGTCCATTATGTTCCGGTATTCGTTGTTCTGTATTGTAAAATCAAGCAGATCGTAATACAGCTCATCAATGTTGAAAAACAGGTTTGCTGAATAACCCCTGTCTATATTCAGCAGGCTTGTGGCATATCTTCGCCCCGAAAGGCAGCAGGCCATATTCCATGCTGTATGGGATTTTCCTGTAGCTTGATTGGAAATCAGCGAAACCACCAGCTTATCAATGGGATTATACTTGCACCTGCCTCTGAAAAGCTGCTTCAAGCCTTTCTTTGCAGTCCTGCCTGAAGCCGTACCGGTGAGGGAACAATCGAAATATTCGCTTTCATAACGGCTTTTCATATATCCATAGGCCTCAGCCTTGCCTGCCGGCCTGTATAATAATCTCTGTATATCCTTTGAGGTTATTGCCTCGCCGACATGGAAATCATATATTTCCTGATCGATCAGCGAGCTGAAGAAGCTGTCGCAGCCCTCGTCATATTCTCCATATATGTATGCCACTCTACGGCTCTCACACTCCTTTGGTGAAAGCTGCCGCAGCAGCTGATCCGCTGCCTCACCTCCGGGAAGCTCCCTTGAAACAAGCACCAGATCGTATCCTCCCGCAGCCGCCATAGCAAGAAGGGAGCTCTTGTCCCTGACGCTGTCAAAGGCTGAAATACCGTCTAAGCCTTTGATATATTCTTCAATGTCCCGGTGGTTAAGTGCCGATAATATCCTCATAGCGTATCTCCCGGTGATCCAATGATTTTATTCTACAATTTTTGTATTTATTTACATATTCTGTAATATATAAATTATACTAATGATGTAAATTTATGTCAATACCGTTGTGCAAAAACACTTTTCCAGTTGTTATTTGCATTATGCTGTTAATTCTGATAATATAAATGTCGAAAATAGTATTGTGATACAACGCTTGAGGCATTGAAGCACTTATCCGGGCAAAGGAGTTCAATGGTATGAAAAGAAGAAGAAAAAAACGTTCAGGTGAAAAGGAATTTGAACAGATAGGCTTTGAGGATATACGGCTCTATGCAGGCGATAAGCTGTATATGAACGGAGAGCTTTATGCCGAGGTCACGGGTGAAAGTGAGGACCTGTACTTTCTTCAGAAATCAGGAAGCAATTGTGATATACCCAGTCCGTACTTCAAGGATACCATAATAGAAAATATACTTTTCGGAAGGTTTTTCATAGAGAGGTTAAGCTACCAATAATAAAATCCCGGAGCATTCAGATAATGCTCCGGGATTTTGTTTTTCAGTTTATTTAAATCTTAAAATTTCTTACCAGCTCCATAAGCTGGTCGGCGCTACGCTTTGAAATATCGGCCTGCTTTATGACCTCACCTGCCATTTCAGAAACAGCAATTGTTTTCTGGGCAATATTGGATGTTCCGCTGGCTCCGTCGCTAGCTGTAGCAGTTATTTCTCCTATGGCCTTAACCATGTTTTGTATTGATGCTGCAAGCTGTTCGGAGGTAGCAGAAAAATCTGTTACTAAGCTATCGACTGTCTCAGCATCATTTCTATATTCCTCTGTTGCTTCCAGCATATCCTTATAGTCCCTGTCAACATCAGTGTTCATGAATTGCAATAAGCTGTTTGAGCTTACCGACAGATTCTCCACCGATAAGGTCACTAGCTTTGTTATCTCTTGTATTTGATTAACAGTATTTTTCGAATCCTCTGCCAGTTTACGTATTTCATCGGCGACTACGGCAAAACCCCTTCCGGCCTCTCCGGCCCTGGCCGCTTCTATTGCCGCATTTAGCGCAAGCAGATTGGTCTGAGAGGTTATTTGCAGTATTGCAGCTGCAAGATCGTTGATTTTGTCAACCGATTTGGATTCCTCCAATGCATGTTCCAGCTTTTCCTTGACTTCAATAAATATTTTTAAAGCGCTTGTCTGGGACTCAATAAAGCTCTCTCTTAATCTATTTGCCCTTATGCTTATCTCCCCGGCTGAAGCAGCCCCGTCCTGCGCTTTGGAAGCAATTGATTCCACAGCCGCATCTATTTCTGCGGAAGTAGCATTCATTTCTTCAGTTGACGCTGCAGTCTCCTCCATACCCGCCGACAATTCTTCCGTTGTGGCGGATACTTCCTCAATCTGACTGTTCAGCTCCGACATATATTTTCCCGTTAGCATTACTGCCGTGTTTACATTGGCTGCCTCCCCTACAACGCCTCTTATTACTTCACGGATTGATTCTTGTGTTGTTTCCAGGGACCTGGCCAGTATGCCGACCTCATCCTTCAATTTTATACATTTTGCCGGAACCTGTTGTGTAAAATCACCCTTTTCAAGATTTTTCAAGTGATCTGTCAGCAATGAAAGCGGTTTTGCTATATATGCTGCAATGATATACCCCGCAGCTGCGCTTATCAATAAAAATACAATTGCCGCAACAAGCATGGAGGTCTTTAGCGAATCAAGCCCCCCTATAAGCTCGTTTTTGGGTGCGGCTACCGCAATAGACCACTCTGTTCCGTTTACCGGAGCATAGCCTAAATATTTGACTATACCTCCGTATTCATATTCTCCGACGCCTGTTTTTCCTTCCACCATTTGCTTTTCCAATTCCACCAGGGATTGGAGCTTTGGATCGGTCTTGACATTCTCAAAATCATTATCCATCTGCAAAACCAGGTCTATATTGCTATGGGCTACAGTTACGCCGCTTTTGTTTATCATAAAAGCATTACCGGATTTTCCGAAGGTTATTTTATTTGTAATGCTGCTTAAGCTGCTGCCGTCTCTTGTGGCGACCAGAGCTCCGACAATCGAACCCTCATGCTTTATTGGAACTGCGTATGCAATTATTAAGCTTTTATCCACCTTACTTGTCGCCGGATCTGATACATGGTTTTCCCCTGAAACAGCCTTTTTAAAATAGGGCATGTCCGCAATATTTATCACCGATCCGTCATTGGACCTCATATCTCCCTTTAAGTTGGCAATACCCATCCTGATATGTCCGCTTCGCACTACTTCCTCATTTAATATCGCAAGCTTCTCATTCCATTCTGCATTGACATCGCTGACAGCATTATTTGCCGCCACTGCCCCAAGAGCATTGAACTGACCTTCGATGCTGCTCTCCACAGTCCGGGCCGATTCAGCGGCCAGTTGGGTAAAGGCTTCTTCAGCCTGTGATAATAATGCATTAGAGGCATTGGAGTAAGAGATCCATTCCAAGCCTGTGCATACTAATAACAGCAATACAACCAGGCTCACAACAATTTTTAACTTGATACTCTTCATGATATACACCCCCGTATTTATTTCAAGCAGCTATATATTTTGCAATAAACATTTTGCATCAGAATTCAAATATTGTAAAACATATACCTTGATTTCATAGGTTGCCTGATTCTTCCGTGAACTTCTTTAATGCAACCTATATAATATCTATATAATGCTTTATAGGCATTATTAAAATTTTTACCAAATAAGTAGTATTATTACGAATATCAGGCTAATAATACCATTTTTCATAATATTGTGTCAATTATTGTATGGCCTTCTACCAATTGAAAATGGTGGCTTAATTGACAAAAACAAGCGGGATTGTTAAGTTTCATCCAATCCCGCTTGTTTTTATCAATTATAGGTTATTAATTTTTTATCACCAAGCTTGCTCATGTCCACGTTTTCCTTTTCGCTTTCCGGTATTGCTACGGTATCCGGATTTCCATCGCTTATATAGCGTTTTTCCGGCTTCTTCTCAAAGCTCTCCAGCCAGTCATAGATTCCTGTTCCTGCGGTGTTCATTTCACTGGCTCTTACCCTGGGAAGCCTTATGGGATCAAATTTAACACTCACAGGGGATGGCGCCGGATTGCTTCCGACCTTCAATACCGCCCTATGGTTGTATTTCACTCCCTCATACTCACCCTGGGCAGCATATTTGTAATTATCGCCCTTTGGTCCGATCCCGTAAGGTAATGCCAGGGCATATACATCATAACCCGGAAGGTATTCCTGGGTAAGCTTCACATTCCTGCCCAGGGCTTTCTGTACTTCCTCAGCGCTCAGGCTTCCGAGGTTTTCATGGCTGTATGCATGGTTTCCTATGTCATAACCGTTTTTCACAAGAAAATCATATTTTTCCCCTATAAGCTCCTTTTGTCTGAAGGGAATAGGATAATATACAAAAAAGCTTCCTCCGCTTCCAAAGTCAGGATGCTCCTTCTTGAACTCCTCAATTATACCTATAGCACAAGCAGGATCGATTCTTTTTTCACCGTTCTCTTCTATAATATTGAAGCTGTTTTTCAGTCCGTCGTCAAAGGTCATTACAAATGGCGTATATCCTGCTTCAACCTTTATATTGTTTTCTATGTAATCTTTAAGGCTTATAAGCCTATAGCCCTTGTCGTAGAGCGTCTTCAGATCCTTTCTGAAGTTGTCGGCCGTTCTCACCCACTCGGCTTCCTCATCACCGATCCCATGGTACATGAGTATCATGATCTGTCCGTTTTCATTGGCTTTGATTTTTTTCAGATCAACTTCATCTGCCTTTACCTCAATGTTATTCTGATCAGGTTCGGCAGCCTGAGGCTCCTTTACTGCTTCTGTCGGGGCCGGCTGATTTTGCCCGGGAATTTGTGGCTGTTCCCCCTGATTTTGTGGTGTACAGCCAATAAAATTAAGAGCTAACACAAATGCTACAATAATTGCAAATAATCGCTTCGATTGCTTCATACCCTGCTCCTTTCCAATTGCTTATATATTTCGCAAAAACCTTTTACATATATGCTTCAGCTTTCGCGTAAATATTTCCTTGCTTTCATTGAATTCGCGCCGTACCCGATTCAATAGTCAAGCGCGTTCAATACAGCTTAATTATATCAGAAATTTCAGGTTGCTTCGACAATATCTGTATATTTC
>JAEXXN010000343.1 GCA_023405875.1 Bacillota bacterium
CTTAATCAACGGTTTAAGTATCTTTTTATGCATTATATTACAGATACAAAGAAAAGTCCAGTAACCTTCGATAATTTATTATTTTTAGTATCACTAAAAATATTCGGAAAATTCCTGTTGGTATCCTCCGATATCATTGCTTGAGTACGGCAGCTTATTTTGACCGCTGATTTTAACTGATATGGAGAATGTCAATAATGTTATCTTTTGGCCTTGACGTATTCAATGGCTTCCTTGCCGGTTATGTGCTCAACGTCAATTGCAATGATATAAGCTTGGGTACATCCGGCTATTTCCTTATGCTTGGCTTCTTCAGACTGATCTCCCGAATACTTTTCAACTAAAGCCTTAAAAGCTTCCAGCCGTTCATCACCTTCCGCAATCCTTGCCTTTCCGAAAGCAATAACGCTGCGAAAATAGGTAGTATATTCTTTACTTACTATCGTATCTTCATCTGTTACTGAAAATGATACCTTTGGGTTCTTTGCGACAGCATCTATTTTATGTCCGGCTTTTGCTGAGTGAAAATAGATTTTACCATTGAAATAGACATAGCTAAGTGGAACTGCGTAAGGATAATCCTCATCGCCCAAGCACGCCAGGACACCGTTTGTGCATCTGTCCATTACGGCTGTGGTGTCTTCCCTTGATAATAATTGCTTACCTCTTCTCATTTCTCTAAACATTAGTTGTTTCCTCCCTTTCATCACATAAGCATTAAAAATAGAGTTCAAGCCTTATACGCCAGATGACATTTTCAGCCCTGCAACTCCTATGATATAAATCACCAACCGGTCCGTTGGATATGACACTATACTGCATAAAGTAATTATTTATAAGCTTCATAATGTTTATTATACATTTAGATACGATATAGAGCAAAAAGAAAATGGAGCTATAAGTAAACTTGTCATTATGCAAAGTATACTTTACATGCATAATATTATATGTTATAGTTTATTTAAAGGAGGCGATAGTTTGGATGAAAATAAACAACTAAAAAACCGTTTAAAAATTGCACGTGCTGAAAAAAATCTGTCACAGGAACAACTTGCAATACTTGCAGGAGTGACACGGCAAACTATCAGCTCTATTGAAACGGGTCAATATTGCCCTACTGCAAAGTTGGCATTAATACTTTCAAAGGTGCTTGATAAAAAATTTGAAGATTTATTTTACTTTGAGGAGGATAAAAATTATGTTTAAGAAGATGGTTGAAAAAGATGAAAGAACAACTTTTGTTGAAAATGCAAGTTTCTCATACGGATACAAGTTCCTTTCCTTTGCGTTACTTCTTGATATTATGTTCAGGTCTTTCCGGTTAAATGAAACACCCTGGGACCTATTTGCAATAATTATTATAAGTGGTTTCGCTATGACAGTATACCAGTATAAGCAAAAAATATTAGGAAAGGGTTGGATTAAGACCGTTGTTTTAACAATCATACTTGGCATTATCTCTGCTACAGTATTAGCATTGATCCTGGTTTAAAAGACTGAATTATCTTTATCCCTTTAACAATTACGAACTAATACAAAATGTATTCCATATAAAATCCTTATTCCTTTTCTACTAAAATAAAAGCCTGGAAAATACGATTAATATTTCCCAGGCTTTTATACTTCCGTGTACACAGGTAATACGTTGTTAATTTTAAAATTTTATTATTCCCCTATCTCTTTAATTATACCGCATTTATCCTTCTCATAGCGGGCGGGGCGGACATTGGCATAGAGGTCGAAGGCCTTGCGAAGGGCCACCCGGTTCCGCCGGATAGACTCCAGGGTTGCCTCGGGAATGGGTGTGCCGTGAAGCTCCAGCTAGGTGACGCCCACCTGCTGTGGGTCCCACTGAATTTGTGCGCCGGATGCGTCCAGTACCCGCCTATAAGAGGTGGGGGACATCTTTAGCCTCGTTATATTTCAGACTCTTCGCCGCCGACCTTCTGCTTGATTTTTGTTTTGCTAACAACTCCGAAAACTATGGTTATCGCCATGGCAATAATAAGTACCAGACTTATCGGGCGGTAAAAGAATTGAGTTAAATCGCCAGTGAACATTGTCAAGGTCTGGCCCAATGTCAACTCTATCCTATCACCCAATATAAAAGTAATAATTAACGGAATCATTGGAAAACCTGCCATTTTGACAAAATATGCGGCAATACCGGCGATAATCATAACTTGAATATCAAAAATACTGTTGTTGAGGCAATAAACACCCAAAAAGCTAATAATGACAATGCTGGGGAAGAGATATTTGCCCGGTATCCTGGAAATTTTGGCCCAGGCGTTCGCCAAAGGGAGATTCATAAAAACAAGAATTACGTTGCCGATGAACATGCTGGCTATGACAGGCCATACGACTTCCGGATGCTCGGACATTAAAGTGGGCCCGGGCGCTACACCGTGCATAATAAATGCACTCATTAAGACGGCCATTGTGGGTGAGGTTGGGAGGCCGAGCGTAAACATCGGGATTAGCGTACTGCCCGAGAACGCATTGTTTGCCGTTTCTGCGACCGTTATGCCTTCTATGGCGCCTTTACCAAACAGTTCGGGGCGCTTGGATAATCTTTTCTCTGCCGAGTAGCCGACAACTGTGGGAATAGCGGAATTGCACCCGGGAATCAAACCTAGCAAGGCACCAATCACGCTTCCGCGTCCGATTGCCTTCGCTACGTATGGCCACTCGTCTTTGCGCGGAAACATACTTTGAATTTTGGGGAGCTCTTTTTTGATAGTCAGATCTTCCGTCATATTGGAAAAAATCTCGGTCATTGCGAAAATGCCCACAGAAGCAGCAACGAATTCGATTCCGCTCATCAGGTCTGGGGATCCAAAGGTATAGCGGAGCGCTCCGTTAAATGGGTCTATTCCGATCATGGAGACCATCAGTCCTAAAAAAGCCGATATCAAACCTTTAATAATAGATTTGCCTAAAAGACTGATAATCAATACAAGACCCATCATCATCAGGCAAAAAAATTCCGGCGGCCCAAAATTCAACGCATATCTTGACAGAGCCGGTCCTACAAGTATCAACAAAAACAGAGAAAACAATCCCCCGACAAAAGAACCGATTGCCGAAACGCCGAGTGCCACACCCGCACGCCCCTGTTTTGTCAAGGGATATCCATCCAAGCATGTTATCACCGACGAGTTTTCCCCCGGCGTATTAATCAAAACCGAGGTGATGGTTCCGCCATACATGGCACCGTAGTAGATGCCGGAAAGCATGATAATTGCGGAGGCTGGCGACAGAGAATAGGTTAACGTTAACAGGAGCGCCGTGCCCGCTGTTGGACCAAGGCCTGGCAACACGCCTACCAACATGCCGAACGTGACGCCGATTAGGCAGTACAACAGGTTTGGTCCTGCGGCTGCGATGGAAAAACCATCTATGAGATGCGACAAGGTTACTGCAATATCCATGAATTATTCCCCCTCTTTTACCATCCGAATTGGTTGACTGGAATTGGCATTTGCAAAAGCACTTTGAATATAAAAAAACAAATCAAACTCATTGAAACGCCAATCAAAGCAGCCTTTAGCCAATTAGTCCCTCTGCTTAACATCGCCGTCAATGCGATGGATGCGGTAACGGCAAAACCGAGTTTCTCGACAAAGAGCAAGAGGAACAGCAGCGCACCCCAGCACACAAAAAGATTTATTCTGCCTGAACGCTCTTTTGGCAAAATTTCGCTCAAAACAGGGCCCTTCTCCTTAAAGGAGTTTATTAGCGCAATGGCCGACAAAACCACCATAGCGCCACTTGCCCAACGTGGGATAAACCCGGGCCCCGGAGCATATGCGCCGCTCCAATATTTTAGCCCCATTGCGACCCAAAAATAAAAAAGAGCAAAACCGAAAAAAACTGCACACACCACTGTGTTAAGCTTGATCTTATTCAACATACGCACTTCTCCTTACTAAGTCCTCCATCCCGACCACTTGGACGGATGAGTCTCATCAGATTTGCCGTCGGCAAAGGCCTTGTATGCTTCTGACACGACAAGCAAAAGGTTTCAAATAATTACCCTTATAACAAGATTTCAATGAGGGTTTTTGCAGACTTGCAAAAACCTACCCGAGCGTTTCAACGAGGCGGGAGATATGCTCACCACCTATTGGACAACGAAAGTGCTACCCGCAACCTATAAGAGGTGGGGGACATCTTTAGCCTCGTTATAGCATTAGCAAAAAGTACCGGGTATTCGTCCGGCTGTTGGTACGGTATTCAGCCAACAATACCTCGAACCAAACGAATACTCGGTTTATCAATGACACAAAACGCCGGCGGATTCTTCTATCCGCTACTTTTTGAGCCCCTCTATCAGAGCCTTGTTCTCATCGTATTCAGTCATCCATTTATCGGTAATATCAGCGCTGTTCATATAAGCGGGGGCCAGGCTGAGCTTTATTAACCCCTCTTTGACGCTGGGAAGTTCCATACATTCTTTGACTGTTTCATCCAACTTTGCAATGACTTCCTTGGGTGTTGCCGCCGGAGCCGCTAAAGCGGTCCATGGTCCCATTTGCGGTATTTTGTAGCCAAGCTCTTTGAACGTAGGAGCGTCGGGTAAAAATGTGTCTCTGTCGGGGTCGGACGCTATCGCGATAACCCGCAGCTTGCCATCTTTAACAAAGGGGAGACAATCGGCGGCATCGCCAAAGCTGAAATTGATTTGCTTGCCCAGCACAGCCGCTATGGCTTCGGTGCCGCTGTCAAACGGAACATGATTTATCAGCCCGGGTTTACCAATTTCTTGCATAAAGCGCTCTGCGGTGAGATGGTGAATGCTGCCCGCGCCGGTTGTGCTAAACGTCATTTTTCCAGGGTTGGCTTCACACGCGGCAATAAACTCGTCAAGGTTTGTGATTCCACTTTCGGCATTAACAATAATGCCTGTGGCCATCTTCGTGAGTTGCGAGATTGGCGCCATTTCTTTGTTTGTGTAGCCAACGTCCGACGAGTTCGGGGTAAGTGTAGCCGCGTTTACGCTACACAGTATAAGAGTATGGCCATCCGGCTTCGAATTTATCATCTCTACCATGCCAATCGCTCCGCCGCCACCGGGCTTGTTCTCTACAATGACAGGAACGCCAAAACGGGTAGACAGCTCGGGAGCCAGCAAGCGAGCAAGCAAATCTGTGCTGCCGCCCGCGTTAAACGGGACAATAATCTTGATTGTTGAAGTGGGAAATTTTACGGAGGTAGCTTCGGGTGAGGTGGGAGCCGGTGTGGCCGGAGCCGGTGTAGCGGGAGCGGGCGTGGAACTGCTGCAGCCACCGGCTACCAAAAGGATGATAGTCGCCAGGATGATACAAAAGATTTTTTTCATTCAATTATTCCTCCTTTTATTTTTACAGGTTAACGGAATTCATGCTTCTCTATCTCTAAAAAGAAGACGAAGCGGGCGTGCATCAATCCTCTCTTTAGTTCTGTAACCTTCCTGTCTGTCTTTCAGAGCGGAAACCGTATAGCTTCTGAAGTAGAGGCATATGCGCAAACCGAAACCCCTTCCTAAACAGACAGTTTTTCGACGGCGCTCTTGATTTTGCTTACCGCTTTTTGGAGCTGTTCCATCGAGGCGGCATAGGAAATGCGAACCTCATGGGTTGCCCTTTCGCCAAAGGCAGTACCCGGAACCACCGCCACACCTGCTTCTTGCAGGAGATAGGTTGTAAATTCTTCGCCGTTCATGCCCGTTCCCTTGATATCCACAAACAGGTAGAAAGCGCCACCGGGGGTGGGGCAGGAGATGCCCTTGATCTCGTTGAGGGCCTTTACCATATAATCGCGCCGCTTGCTAAATTCCTCCACCATCTTTGCGACAGGTTCCTGGGTACCGTTCAGAGCGGCGACGCCGCCCCACTGCACCATTGAGGAGGCATGGGTAAGCAGATAGGAATGCATCTTGTTCATGGGCGGAATGAGCTCAATGGGCGCAGCAATATAGCCAAGCCTCCATCCCGTCATGGCGTAAGACTTGGCGAAACCGTTGAGAATGATGGTCCGCTCTCTCATGCCAGGGAAGGCCGCGATGCTGTAGTGCTCTTTTCCGTCATAGATGAGTTTTTCATATATCTCATCGGAAATAACCAGCAGATCGTGCTTGATTGCGAACTGCGCCACCTCCTCCAGAACCTCCTTGCGCAGAATGCCGCCCGTGGGATTGCTGGGATCCAGAACAATCAGCAGCTTGGTTTTGTCGGTAACACGCTTTTCCAGATCTTTAACATCAATCTGGAAGTCGTTCTCCGCCGTGAGAGGATAGAGAACCGGCGTCGCGCCGTTAAGCCGGGGCACATGGGAATAGTTGAGCCAGGAGGGATCCGGCACAAGCACCTCGTCGCCGGGATCCAAAAATGCGCTCAGCGCCACGTATACGCCCTCGGCCACACCGACTGTACAGATGATTTCCTCGGCGTTGTACTCTACGTTGTTGTCGTTCTTGAGCTTTTTCACGATGGACTTCCGCAGCTCCACAATGCCCTTATTGGCGGTATAGTGGGTCGCGCCTTTCTCAGTGGCCTCGATCATGGCCTCGCAGATATGTGCCGGCGTATCAAAATCCGGCTCCCCTATCCCAAGGCTAATAACCTCCTTGCCCTCGGCCTTTAGCTTCTCGACCTGCTCAAAAATCTTCCGGATTGCCGAAAAGGGGATGGCATCCGTTTTTGCCGAATGTTTTACCATGTTTTGCCTCCTATCGCGCTGATCCTGAGGGTATGACAGAATCCCGCTCTCTTCTTAATTTTGTATATTTCCATCTTACCCAACAAAGTGTCCGTACAGTTTCTGCGTTGTTTCGATTAACTTTTCGGACGGCAGGAGGATGCTTACGCTGCCTCCTGTGAAGGTCGCTTCGCCGACGGCAGTCCCCTGTGCGAAAAAGCTGTCAAGCTGCTTTTTAGCCTCATCCAGCCTATTCCGGTCAAAAACCAGGAACAGCCTGCCCATCGATTCTTTCGCGCAGGCGGCCTGCACGCTCTTCTCCAGCGCCATACCGATAAGCATATGATCGGCCCGCGTACTTTCGTCGGATATCAGGGTACCCGTATGATCCGAAAAGGTGGAGCGCACCCGCACCGGTACCTTAAACCGCTGCGCCGTCTTTACCGCTCTGGGGTGTATGACCTTGGCTCCGTTGTCGGCCAGCGCGTACATATCCTCATAGGAGATGGCTTCCATAAGAGGCGCCGTTGCAACAATACGCGGATCCACCTTGGCGACCCCCAGGACATCGGTAAAGATATCCACCATGTCGGCCCCAAGATACGCGCCTATAGCTACCCCGGCCGTATCGCTGCCGCCCCGCCCAAGGGTAGTGATCCGGCCGTCTTCGGTGGCTCCCTGGAACCCCGCGATCACCACAACCTTCCCGGCCTCCAGGTATCTGCGGATGGCCGAAGTATCAATACCGAGTATTTCGCTGTTTGTAAAATTGTCGTCGGTTAAGATCCCTGCCTGGAAACCCGTCATGGGGACGGAGGCTATGCCGTTACTCTCAAGGAGATGAGAAATTAACGAGCAGGATATGATCTCCCCGCAGCTCATAAGTAAATCTTTTTTCATGGGATCGATGTTGGGATCGATCTGCTCCAAAAGGCTGATCAGCGTATCGGTCGCGTAAGGATCCCCCGCTCTGCCCATGGCCGATACCACCACAACCACTTGATTGTTCTCGGCAAGGCATTTTTTTACCTGCCCAAGGAGGGCTTCCCGCGCTTGCGGAGTGGCCACAGATGTGCCCCCAAATTTTTGAAGGATAAGCGCCATTTGGTTAACCTCCTATATCAAGCTCCTCTTGATCATGGTCTCGGCAATCTGTACTGCATTCAGTGCAGCACCTTTCCTGAGATTATCAGCAACTACCCACATATTCAGTCCATTCTCAACAGAGAAATCTTTTCTTATTCTTCCCACATATACGTCATCTTTTCCTACTGCATTGATTGCCATGGGATATGTGCAGGTCGCCGGATCATCCTCGACCTTTACCCCCGGGGCGGATTTCAGCAGCTCTATTACCTCTGAAACATCAATTTCTTTTTCTGTCTCAACATTGACTGACTCCGAGTGGCTGCGGAATACGGGTATACGTACAGTTGTAGCTGAAACCTTTATATTCTCATCAAGCATTTTCTTGGTTTCATTGACCATTTTCATTTCTTCCTTAGTATAGTCATTATCCGTGAAGACATCAATATGAGGAAGAGCATTAAAGCATATCTGATGGGGATAAACACTGCTTTCCAGCTTGTTGCCTGCAGCGTAATCCCTTGCCTGACGGTCAAGCTCATCCATAGCCTTCTGTCCGGTTCCCGACACAGCCTGGTATGTAGACACCACTATCCTTTTGATGCCGTACCTGCCATGGATAGGCTTCAGGGCAACAAGCATCTGTATGGTAGAACAATTTGGATTTGCAATTATGCCCTTATGCCAGTCCAAGTCCTCCGGGTTGACCTCGGGGATCACCAGCGGGACTGCAGGATCCATCCTCCAAGCACTGCTGTTGTCTATTACCACTGCCTTTTCTGCCGCTGCTATTGGCGCCAGCACAAGGCTGGCATCTCCGCCTGCCGAGAACAATGCTATATCGACATCCTCAAAAGCTCCCTTTTCAGCTGTTTCCACCAAAACCGGCTCTCCCTTGAAAATCACTTCTTTCCCCTTATTTGAAGGTATATCCATGGGTATAAGCCTGTTTACCGGAAAATTCCTTTGCTCAAGAGTTTTGATCATCTCTTGGCCTACAGCGCCCAAAGCGCCGACCACTGCAACATTATATTTCTTCATGCCACTACCCCTTCTATTTATAATTTCTTGTGATAAAATCACTGTAGACAGAACCATCGATTTGCACTTCTATGATGACTGGCCCGGCTGTTCCGAAAGCCTTCTGCAATGCGTCTTCCATTTCTGACTCGTCCCTGGCGGCAAATACCGGGACTCCCAAGAATTTTCCGGCTTCGAAGTACTCACCTTCCTGCACCTGTGTGGCATAATAATCCAGTTGTTTCCAGCCCTGTTTAATCTTGATCAGACTGTAGTCCTTGTCAACAAATACTACTATTACTACATTTATTCCAAGTCTTCTTGCTACCATCAACTCGCCGCAGTTCATCAGGAACCCTCCGTCGCCTGTGACACATGCAACTGTCCTGTTGGGCTGGCATAGCTTTGCACCTATTGCTGATGGTATCCCAAAGCCCATGGTAGACCACCCGTTTGTCATTATAAGGCTTCCGGCGCTGTCCATACTCCAAAGCTGTCCCAATAGATGCAGGTGAGCACCTACATCGCTTGTCAGAACCCCATCTCCAGGCATGACCTTACGCAGGGTCTTAACTGCGTCGGAGGCATTAAAGGTTCCTGTACGTGGTGCCAATGCTTCGAACATTTTCGCTTTGTTTGACCCCACTTCACACATATCCCAGTCATACTCGGGAAGGTTCAGGGATATCAGGTAGGATATCGAATAATCAAGGCGTCCTGTTACTTCAACGGCAACATTATATTCTGAAGTGATATCAACAGGTGTTGTATCGATATGGATAAGCGGAACCTTTGGCATCCATGCTTCATAATTGAATTCGATAGAATCATAACCAATGCCTACCACAAGGTCCGCTTCCCTGTATACCGCAGCTATATAATCACTTTTGGCATGAAACAATACGCCTGCATAACACGGGTGGTTTTCAGAAATTATACCCTTTGCCATAGGGGTGACGACCACTGGTATATTGTTCTTATTTATAAGCTTCCTTACCGAATGGTGAAGTCCATGCCTGGCCGCTGTCAGGCCAAGAGCTATTATTGGTTTCTTTGCCTTAAGGAGCATATCTCTGACTTCATCAAGCAGCTCCTGCTCCGGAAATGGTATTAGCTCCCTCTCCTCAGTATCTATCTTTACTGGGTCCACATCATAATCGCTTATGTCTGCAGGCAACCCGACATGTACAGGTCCCGGAACCTCAGATACTGCTACGCTGTATGCTTTTGCAACAGTTTCCCGGAAGTTTTCCTTTGACAGTCGTGTCGTCCATTTTGTTATAGGCTTGTAAAGTGCCTGATGATCTATGTTCATCTGTACCCTTCTGCCGATATCCCTGTCACAAACCTCGGTTGTCAAGGCTATCAGCGGTGATCTGTCCAGCAAGGCACCACCAACTCCGGTTGACAAATTTGTTGCCCCGGGCCCAAAGGTTGCATGACAAACACCCGGTATACCGGTAAGTCTTCCGAATACATCCGCCATCATACCTGCGCTCTGTTCATTGGCAACTGTAACAAATTCCATTCCCTGCTTCCTCATAGCCTCCATATATGGTATGGAAGGACCACCCGGAATTCCGAATACATACCTTACTCCCGCAGCATAAAGTGACTTTACCAATTCGTCCGCTAACTTCCCCATACTTTAGTTTCCTTTCTCCAAGCAAATTCTTAGCTTCACCCAATTCCCCACAAGCAATAAAAACTCTTTCATATATGGTGGGTATGGTTTACACCTCCATATTCTCTTATAATGCAAATAATATGCCAAGCTTTTCTGACCCTATGATGACCTCATATGATCATATTAAATTGCCTATGTATCCTTCACAAAACCATCTGATATCAAGACCTTCCACTATTGCACCGTTTTGGGGTGAAATTGAGAAAGCTGCTGTATGCTTTTTTACAACCATAATCCTTTCTCAAATGTGAGAATAAATTATCAGTTTTTTCTCAATACTTGATAAAGGATATTAATAATGTGTGTCGAATAGATGTTTTAT
>JAEXXN010000371.1 GCA_023405875.1 Bacillota bacterium
ACTATGCCGTTGATGAAACAGACCCTGATGCAGGCTTTGCAAAAATCCAGACTCTTGTTAAGCAGGAAAAGGCAAACAATCCCAATGCAATTCTGCTGGATGTGGGCGATACCGTGCAGGACAACAGCGCAGAACTGTTCAATGACCTTCCGGTCCATCCCATGATCCAGTCGATGAACAAAATGGGCTATGATGCATGGGTACTGGGAAATCATGAGTTTAATTTTGAAAAGGCCTTCCTTGACAGGAATATTGCTGCCTTTAAAGGTGCTGTCCTGGCAGCCAATATTTATAAAGAAGACGGAAGCCGTTTTGTAAAACCCTATACAATTATCAACAAGGACGGTGTAAGGATTGCCATCGTAGGCCTGATCACACCGCATATTCCCAGGTGGGAAGCAAGCTCTCCCGAACACTTCAAAGGCTTGACCTTTACCAAGACAATAGATGAGGCTAAAAAAGCGGTAAAGGAATTGGCCGGAAAGTATGACGTACTCATAGGCGCCTTCCACGAAGGCCGCGACGGAGAGTACGGACATGTCGGGATCAAGTCCATTGCAGAAGCCTGTCCTGAATTTGACATTATATTCGGCGGCCATGAGCATGCCAAATACGACGACCTTGAGGTCAACGGAGTCAAGCTGATAGAACCGGGTGCATATGGTGCGGCTCTTGCCAAAGCAGACATATCGGTCAAAAAATCAGGAAGCAACTGGACTGTAGTTAACGTAGAAACCAAAAATATTGATACTCTCAACATAGATGAAGACAAAGACCTCCAGAAGGAATTTGAATTTGTACACAAGCAGTCCATTGAGGACGCCAATGTTGTCATTGGTGAAGTTACTGAGGATTTTGTGAAAAATGTAGATTACATAACCGGAGATTCAAAGGTCACGACTATGCCTACAGCACAAATTGTCGATACGGCATTGATCGACCTTATAAATGAAGTGCAGCTCTATTATACAAAGGCAGAAGTCAGTGCCGCTGCAGCCTTCAAGAACGATATGAATCTCGTAGCAGGGCCTTTCAAGAAGAAGAATGTTGCAGACATATATAAATACACCAATACCCTGATGGGCGTTAATATCACCGGGGAAAACCTCAAGAAGTACATGGAATGGTCCGCAAGCTATTATAATACGGTAAAAGACGGGGATATAACCATCAGCTTCGACGAGAAAGTACGCGGCTACAACTATGATATGTTTACCGGCATCAACTATGATATTGATATTTCCAAGCCGGCAGGAAGCAGAATCGTAAATGCAACGATAAACGGAGAGCCCCTTGACAAGGAAAAGGTATATAAGCTGGCCGTAAACAACTACCGTTTTGGTACGTTGACCAGCCTGAAGCTTGTTACCGATGCAGATATCTATTATGACTCCTATGCATTGATGGGAGACAAGGGACGTATCAGAGACATTATAGGCGAATACGTCAAAACACAGAAAGACGGCAAGGTATCTCCGGTATGTGACAACAACTGGAAGATAATCGGCTTTGATTTTAACCATCCTCTGAAGGACACCGTATATTCGATGATCAAGAGCGGTAAAATCCAGATCCCTACCTCCGAGGACGGAAGGACACCGAATGTAAAGGCTGTAAATGTTTATGACCTGAGCCGTGAAGGTATATTCAAGGTTGTGGATATCGTATCCTTCAACGACTTCCATGGAAATGTAGCTGAAGATGTAAGCGAATCAGGTAAAAACGTCGGTATGGCGAAGCTGAGAAGGGCGACCTATGATGCTGTGGCAGCTAATCCCAATACTATCATTGTTTCCGGCGGAGACAACTACCAGGGAACAGCTATATCGAATCTTACCTACGGCGCACCGGTATCTGAAATGATGAAGGCTATGGGAGTTATAGCTTCAGCAGTCGGCAACCATGAATTTGACTGGGGTGCAGACAGGATCGCAAAATGGGCCAAGGATGGAAATCTCACCTTCTTAGCCTCCAACATCTACAATTCAAAGACAGGAAAGCCTGTAGAATGGGCAAAGCCCTATCTTATAACCGAAAAGGGCGGTGTCAAGGTTGCATTGATCGGCCTTGCACATCCTGATACGCCAACCCTGACAAAAGCACAATATGTTGCCGGTCTTGAATTCAGAGACTATGCAGCCTCTGCCCAAGAATGGATCAACTATCTGAAAGCAGGGAAAGCACCTGAAGGCATACCTGATGTGATTATAGCATTGACACATCTGGATTCCTCCCAGGATTCCAAGACAAAAGAAATTACAGGTAATGCCGCAGAGCTCTGCAAAAAGGTCACCGGACTTGACGGAGTCATCTCCGCTCACAGCCATCTGACAGTATCCGGCAAGGTAAACAACGTACCTGTTGTGCAGGCATACTATAACGGGCGTACCCTCGGCAAATTGTCGGTATACCTTGATAAGGACGGAAAGGTTATTGACATAGCTCCATCCGTACAGGAAGTGCATAAGGTAAAGAACAATATTATACCGGATCCGGATATGAAGCTTAAATATGATATCTACACCAACAAGCTTGCTCCTATACTTGGTGAAAAGCTCGGAACCGCAACAGCCGAATTTACCCATGACAGGAACTCCAAGGGAGCAGTTTCCTTACTTGGCAAATGGTCCTCCGATGTAATGAGGAGCAAAACAGGCGTACAGGTAGCGATCCAAAACGGCGGCGGCCTGAGAAGATCCTTGCTTGCAGGGGATATAACCATGGGAGACCTTTATGAAATAATGCCCTTTGACAATTACCTTGTTACAATGGAATTACCGGGTAAAGACCTGAAAAAAGCCATTGATCACGGTATCAACAATCCGGATGTAGGCGACGGCCAATTCTCGGGACTCAAAGTAACCTATGACCCCAATGCGGAGCATGGAAAGAGAATCCTGACCATTACACTTGAAAACGGTACGCCTATAAAGGATGATGCGCTTTATACCGTTGTTGTAAATGACTTTATGTTTACCGGCGGAGATAAATATGACTTCACTAATGCAAAGAATGTAAAACACACCTTTATACCTATCAGGGATGTCCTTGTTGACGCGATAAAAGAAATAAAGACTTTGACCCCTGTTCAGCCGGATTACCTTACACCGGTCGGAAATACATCTTATATCTTCAGGTTTGCGGCATAAGGTATCAATACCAAGCTGAAGTGCAGATCAAGAGCTTTGTTTTGTATACAAAACAAAGCTCTTTTCTGTAGCACACCTGCTAGCATGGTGCGGATCCAATGAAATCAAGGAAATATTTACGCGAAATATATAAACCGGCAAAAGGAAGGTAAAAATATGACTCGGATTATTAAAGGGTTCTGTTTTTTCATAAGCGTCCTTATATTGTGTACAGGCTTTCAGCTTCAATGCCTGGCTGATGGTGATGCAGATGAGGAGATGCGCGAGTATTATGAGGAGCAGATGCAGAAGCCGGATTATACAACAGTAAAGGCGAAGGTGCTGGATATCTCCTTTGACGATACCCGGGAAGACAAGCCCGGTGTTCCCAGAGTAAGCGATATACGGTACCAGCATTTGAACCTCGTCATCACAACCGGAAGCCACAAGGGCGAAACCTTCACTGTAAAGAATACCATTGAAATGATAAATCCTTATAAATTAATCGTCAATAAAGATGAAACGATACTTCTCCGCCTATACGAGGATGCCGAGGGAGCCGTAGAGAACCTGGTGGTATATGAGCGGTCAAAGGAAGGATATATATACGCTCTTGTTATAATGTTCCTGCTGCTCCTGGTAATAATCGGAGGAGTAAAAGGCTTTAAATCGGCAGTTACCCTTGTATTAACGGCAATAATGGTTGTTTTTGTCCTGTTCCCTTTGATCCTGAAGGGCTGGAACCCTATTGCTACCTCAGCTTTGGTATGTACCGTCATAGCGGGTGCAACCCTTCTGATTATAAGTGGAAGAAGTATGAAGACCCTGAATGCGTTTTTAGGAACAATTTCAGGAGTATTGGTTGCCGGAGCCCTGGCGCTTATCATAGGGAATCTGTGCAAGCTTACCGGGCTTGGAAATGAGGATGCCCAATTGATGGCCTATGTCCCCCAGCTTATTGATCTGGACTATAAGGGACTTTTATTTGCAGGAATTATTATCGGCGCTTTGGGGGCGGTAATGGATGTTACAATGTCGATTGCTTCGGCCCTGTCGGAAATTGTAGATATACAGCCTGCCATCAGCATGAAAAAGCTTATTCAGGCCGGTATGAATATCGGGAAGGATACCATGGGGACCATGTCAAATACATTGATACTGGCCTATGCCGGAGGTTCGATCCATACCATGCTCCTTCTCATGGCCTTTAAGGTTCCCATGTTTGAAATAATAAATATGGACATAATGGCCTCGGAAATCCTCAGGGCAATGGCAGGCAGCATCGGACTGATATGTGCCATTCCCCTCACGGCATTGCTGGGCGGTGTGCTTAATAATGTAAAACCCCAAAAGCAAGTCAGGAAAAAAGCAAGAGGGAGTATAGCAAAATAAGAAGGATGCGACATATCTGGAGTTTGCACAGGCTTTGGAGTGCAGATGAAATATTATACCGCAGCGAAGCTCCGAAACCAGAACTTCTAAGCTCATTCCGGGCAGCAGCAAAACTCGCTCCGCTCAAACAGTTGCTGCTGCTATTCCTCCATTTCACTAAGAAGTTCTATGGTTTCTCTGCTAGCTGCCGTATAACATTTCACAACATTCCAAAGCCTACTATCCTTAGCTTGTAACCTCTAAATCCACCCATAGGAATGGAGCATATGTAGGGAGCGGTTCTAAACCGTTCCGCTTTTCTACACCACATCTTTCTACTATCGTGCAACCTTTCCTCTCTTTTTCTTATTGGCAGTTGGCTTATTCATAAATAAGGCAACCGCTATGAAGGCCGTAACAGGCACTGTCAATACAATACCGATACTGCCTGCAAGGCTCTGAATGATTTCTGTTTTTATCAAAGGAATATTGAGAAACTGCCGGTAGCTCATCTGAAATCCCCAGATCAGCATCATCACATTGAAGGCTCCTCCGGCAAATGCCAGTATCAGCGTATCCGCCATGGTACCCATTATATCCTTGCCTACGTTCATGGCTGCCTGCATCAGTTGCCTGGAGGTAAGCCTGGGATTGGCCTGGTAAATTTCAAAGGTGGAGGAGGATATGGACATGGCTACGTCCATTACGGCACCCAGGGAGGATATCAGTATGGAGGTAAACATCAGGCCCCGGATCTTTATATTATAGTCCTGCGCCACGTACAAAAGCTGTTCGCTGTTTTCCATCGTCACCCCCGATACATGGGTCAAAGCTCCGGCCGCCCAGGAGATTATCCCGGCAGCCGTAACACCGCAGATAGTTCCAAATATTGCAGCATAGGTTTTTTTCTGAAAGCCGCTGATCAAAACAAAGGATACAATGCAGGCAAGAGAGGCACAGAGAACAGCAACAGGAGCCGGGTCATACCCCTGGAATATAAGGGGAAGCAGGATAAATATGATAACGACCCCTGTAAATACTAAGGAAATAATAG
>JAEXXN010000429.1 GCA_023405875.1 Bacillota bacterium
GGCCTGCAAAATGCTCATTGCTTTCACATGCGTTTTTCAGTATCTGGTATTGACGCTGCCTGTCCTCGTAGTCCTCCTTGCTGCCTTTTTCTTTAAGATTATCAAGATATATTTTATAACCATCTGATGAATCGTAAATCATTCCGAGCCTATCGATTATTTTTCCAATACGTTCACCATCTTCAGCATCAACATGCTCCATATCCAAATATATCAACACATTAAGTAATGCTGCTTCATTGGCCTGGGCTCTGGTATTTTTATTTACACTGCTCATTTTACCTCTCTCCATTCATAATCATATATTTGGAAAGATTCATCCATATAAAAAATCCCCATCAATGTCCAGCTCTCACTTTCCGGTGCCCTTGACAATGACTCCCGCCAATTATCCCCGTTAAGCAACTCCAGCTTGCCTTCCACCATATAGAATATCCTGAATTTGGGCATGTATTGTTTCTCCTGGAATTTCAGGCGCAACTGCTCCAATTTCTCATCCTTGTTGCTTTCATATTCGGGGTCATCTATACATATGGTAATGGACAAAGATAGATACTCCCCGCTGTACTTTATATATTCGTCAACGCCCATTTCAGGTGTAGCTTTCCCTTGTACTGAGCCAGTTGTCTGATAAAACACCTTACTATCAGGATATATCTCTGAAACGATCTCACTCATAGCCTCTTCTACTTTACTCTTCATAAGGAAGCTTACATAGTTGTCTTCCATTTCCCCATCGTCTTTGCCTCTTATAACCAGAATTTCCTCATCAGGAAATTTTTCCGAGCTTACATATATTTCCTCGTAGGGGGCATTCCATGACTCCGTGCCTCCACCCAGGAACTTGAACTCTTCGTTGTATTTGTCCTCCATGTATTTTTCTACCTGCTCAGCTATCGAAGGCTCCTTCTTTCCTGCCATACATCCGTTCACTCCTATCAAAATAATTATTACCATCATTCCAAGAAATGCTTTCTTCCCCATTTATTGACCCCCTTTTTATTCCGGCACAATATACGGAAATACTGAGGAAAGCTCCATGCAGCTTTCCGGCTCTTCCTTCAGAATACCGGTCATACGCTCTATTTCCTTCTCCAATATTGCATCCACAGCTTCACTGAATTGTTCCATCAGACTCTCTGTATCAAGGGAGCCCCTTCCTACTGTGAATAGCTCTATCCCCATTAATACCGTTTCAACGCTATTGTATATATCCTTCACTCTTTGAATGCCTTCTTTTGCCGCCTTTTCTGCAATTTCACATATTTGTTCTTCAAAATCCATACCTTCCATATGAAATATATTTTTTCCAAATTCCAGCTTCATTTTTTTTATATTCTTTTCCAGCTCATTTTCTATATATTTAACTGTATTTTTCATGGAGCTTTTTATTCCCTGAAAGTTTAATTCACCAGCCTTTAAATAGATAGAATATATGCTTTTATCTATATAAAAATCCTTTTCATTTTTATCCTTGAAAAATATATTCCATATTTCATTATCGATATTTCCAACCGTTCCGTAAAACCAACTGCAAAATTTGGAGTATTCGCTTTGCTTTCCAATTACTGCTTTGCCGTTTTCTTCAAACAATGCTATCCGGGACAATGGTTCATCCATATTCATATCCTCTGATTTCTGCTTTATGAATATTACCTTTTCGGCATGCCCACAGACAGGATCATTTTCCACAACATAATTCCTTATATTGCCCGACAGCTTTTCTTCGCAGGGAGCCCTGAATACAATCCCCTCAATACCCAGTTCAGCCGCAGCTCTGGAAGCATACAGTCCAGCCAACCCATATCCGGTTACCACACACTTTCCTGGTCCTTTGTTGCCTCTGATATACTCTACTAAGGAGTCCTGGTATTCCTTGGCTGAATTATTATGAGCTTCCTCTTTTACAACCACAACAAAGGTCCTGTCAACGTCATCTTCAAAAAGATATGCTGCAACAGCTTTAAACACAAAAAAGCCGCTCAGTTTCAGGCGACTTATTTTCAGGTTTTCAGCCTGCGCTTTCACAGCAGTACTATTTTCCAACCTGTTTGATTCAGGAAATGCTCCGGCTATTTCAGCAATACTCCCTGTTCTTCGTTTTATTATTCCCAGGCCTGCAAATTCGCAAAGAAATAAGTATTCTTTTTCAGAAAGCATTTTTCCACTCCTCATATTCTCAACATAGCAGTCAGAAGGCATTGTATTCCCTTTTCAATATTTGTTGTTCTTCATTTGCTCTTTCAGTCTTTTTTCAGCTTCAAGCCGTCTTCTCTCATCATCAGCCCTTTGAACCTCGGAAGCCAATCTTCTTAACCCTTTTTCCAGGTTATTTATTTCCGAATACAGCCTGTTGAGCTCGTAACCCGCCTCCAGGTATCCCTGAACAAAAGATTTTCCTGCATTCCCCTGCCACCAGGAAGCCGACTCCTCCAGCGCTCCTTTAAATTTCTTCTCACTGCTGCGCATCCCGGAACCTTCGTTATATATTTTTCCGGCAGCATTTTTTATATCATATGGAGTATACATCCTCAAGCCTCCTCCAATTTAAGCTTATGGCCAGGCGTGATGGTTATATGCTCTCCCATCACGCCTGCCGTCATTTTACCCTTTAAGCTGGCGTGCTATAGCTGCATCGTTTTCCTGCTTTACCCTTGCTATCTCGTCCACAAGCCTCTGATAGTCCGAGATACACTCGTTAAGGCTTTTAACTATTTTATCCTTTGTCCCTCTGAAATTATTAATAAAAGCCTCTTCCGAACCGCCGGACCACCATCCTCTTACTCCTTCAACCATAGTCATCATCTGCTTAAGGTCCGCTTCTACCCTGCCGATTCCTGTCGACAGCTTTGTCTTGAGCTGGTTAGCCTCATTGAAGTCAAATTTCTGATTCGCCATTTTTTTCTCCTCTCCTATTACAGTATTGATTTTATACTTAAACGGCTATTTGTTATTTGCCGTAAAAGCCAAAGCCTTTATTGTCCATAATGCGCTTCACCCATCCTGTCAAATAGAGCGACCCGGAGTCCGGTAAATTTATTTTTTACGATCAGGTATCCATCTCCAAATTCTATATCCTTCTCCGGCATCCCGTAAGGGATCTTGGCTGAAAAGAGACCTTGTTCTTTTATGCTCCCAAGCAATATACCGGTCTGTTCTTCCCTGAGTGCTTTGCCCAGGCTATCCCAATTGCTTGCAAGCTCAGAGGTGTTGTCCGCTGCAATGACCGCCACCTTCATTCCCCGCTCAGTTTTGACTATTCTTTCAAGCAGCTCCTTTAATGGATAATTACTGCCGTCAGTAAGCTCCTTCAAACGGTCTATCACAAATACGAGCTGCTTCCATGAGCGGACCAGTTCATGCAAATTTGCTCCTGAACGCCTATACTCGTTCAGCTGGCTCCTTCTTTCGTCCAGCACCGCATTTATACCGTCTATAAAGCTATCTTCAGATTTTGATAAGTCAGTTACATTTGACATATCCATTACTTCATAAAGTCCCATTCCTATTGAGTCCAGAGCATAAACCTCCGCATATTTCATCATTTTTATCCAGGACACCAGCAGGGTACTCTTTCCGGACATAGCGTCACCCGCCACCATAAGGACAGGTGCTGCCCCAAGGTCGAGGTATACCGGTTGAAGCTCGTTGTCACTCAGCCCAATAGCAAGCTTGCCTTCAGCCTTATTGATTTCTTGAATATTTATTTTGGCAGGCATTATCGGAATCGATATTGCGCTGCAGGTTTCTTTCAATCTGGATATTTCGATCAGTCTTTCCGTGTCGTACTCTTTAGTTTGAGGAAGGGCTGTCTGAAACTCAAGGGGAGGTTTTCCCCTTACC
>JAEXXN010000465.1 GCA_023405875.1 Bacillota bacterium
ATATAAGACAAAACAGATACATAGACGGAGTGACCTTCTCAGGAGGTGAGCCCTTCCTTCAGGCAGCTGCCTTTGTACATATTGCACAAAAGCTCAGGGAGTCCAATATCGATATAGTCTGCTATACAGGCTTTACCTTTGAAGAGCTTATAGCGGGCAAGGATGAAAGCAGGCTCAAGCTTCTCCAAGCTGTTGATACTCTTATCGACGGGCCTTATAAGGAGGAGCTCAAGGATCTGAGCCTTACCTATAGGGGTTCGAGAAACCAGAGGATAATTGATGTAAGGGCCAGCCTGAAAGAACAGAAAGCAGTGATCCAGGGTATATATACCGAAGCAAGCTGAAAAGCCGGGGGCGTAAGCCCCCGGCTTTTTCCAGCAAAAATATGAAGAAACGTACCATAGCTTTAAATATTTTGCAGCATAGCTATTGTAGAAAACTCCGGGATTGTATACAATCATTAAAGAAGCACAAAAAAGCTATAAGCGGCTGCTATAAAATAAGGAGTTAAGAAGATGGATTGGTTAAAAAGATTTATGCTGGGAAGGTATGGAAGAGATCAGCTTTCGGTAGCCCTGCTGATATTCTCTCTTATACTGAATATGGCAGGTGGGCTTGCCGGAATGGGTCTATTGACTTCACTGTCGTATATTCCCCTGGTAGTAGGCATCTATAGAATGATGTCCAGGGACATTTCCAAACGTAGGCTGGAGAACTACAAGTTCTCAATGCTGATAAGCCCCGTATATTCATGGTTCTCCAGGACGCACAGATATTACATTTGCCCCGGCTGCAAGACCAAATTGCGTGTACCCAAGGGCAAGGGGAACCTGGTTATTACCTGCCCTAAATGCAAGACTGAATTAAGAAAGAGAACTTAACGAGGCATCTGGAAAGATCATAGCTGATATTGTCCTGCATTCGCACTGGAAGCAGTGTGGATGCAGGCTGTCACATCATAATCCTTTCTCAGTATACCCATGGCAATAATATCGTGGTAGCTCCCCTCCCTGAACAGCTCCTGCCGAAGCACACCTTCAATTTTGAAACCGCATTTTTCATAGCTTTTTATTGCCCCCACATTAAAGGAATATACATTCAGCCTTATCTTATTGATATTGACCTGCCTGAACGCAAAGTCAACAAGCAGCTTCATGGCCTCAGTACCATAGCCTTTACCCCGGCAGGCACTGTTTCCTATAAAAATAGCAACACTTGCAATGCTGTTTTTCCAGTCAATGCTGTTTATCCCGCAGTCGCCGATATAATTGCTGTCGGCAGCAGTCTCTATAGCAAATCTATAGGAGTCCCTGAAGGCAGAAAGAGCTTCAAACCATCTAAGCTCTTCGTTGAGCGTTACGGGATAGGGAATACCCGGCTCTACGTATTTAAGTATTTCAGGATCATTTATATAACTAAGCTTAAGGGGTATATCCTCTTTTCTGTATTCACGAAGCCTGACCAGCTTTCCCTCAAACATCTGTGGACCTCCTATATATGCAATAGCTTGCATTGCTTTTTGACCTGTAGGATTATACTGCCCTTAATTCTCCTTAAATATTATATCGGAAGTAACAGGTTGAGTTCATGGCGAATATAATAGTAATGATATACTGCTGAACGTATATATGTAGAAAGGGGGATATTGTGTTATCTGAAAAGGATTATATAAGGCTTTCACTGGAAGCGAACCTGTTTTTTCTCAGGATAGCAAAGGAGCATTTAATTTTTGCGGCTGCTTCACTGACTCCGAGGGACCGTGCTGCAGCAAGCAAAATGCTGGTTATGAAGAGCGACTTTGAGGAGCTGCTGTCTGAGGCCGTTGAAATGGCTGACAGAATGGTAAGCCATGAGGTACTGGCTTCTGATGAGCTGATTACCGACTTTACATTGGCTGCGGAAATGAAGACGCAGTTTTTAACGGGTATTCCGATAAATACCGAGCTGACAAAAAGAGAACTGGAAATAAGAGCTGAAAAGAAAAGCAGGCACACAGAAGAATTGAAGAAGGAAATCACAGGACTTAACTGCAAAGCGGAAGCTCTGACCAAGGCAGCAATTGCTTTTAAGACCACTCTCCTGAAAAACATAAAAGCATGCAAAGCGTTCAGCTATACCTACCCGTCAATGCTGGAGCATATAATAGAAGAGGAAGAGTACTATGTGGCGCTGCTCCAGAAGCTTGAGAAAAGAGATACGGTTGACAGTGTCAGGGAGATAATAGAGGAAGAAATCAACTGGAATCATTTGATGGAGGAGCACAGCGAATTCATAAGAGGATACCTGGACCCCAGGGAAGAAACGCTGTTCAGGAAGGCGGACAGCTTTGCAGGTGAGTTTGACAGGCTTGTAGACAAAGCGGAAATGACCAGGAATAAACCGGATATGCTCCCTGAGGTGACCCGGGAAAGCCTGAAGAAGGTTACAGAGCTCAGGAACTTCAAGTCCCAGGGAACTATGGGCATACTCAACTGTGAAATAGAAGCCCTGATACCTCCGTTGCTTTCAGACCACGTTACAAGAGAGGCAAATCATTATATCAGGCTGCTTAAAGCCTTTGAAAGGGACCTGCATTGAGTAATGTTCACCATGAAGCATGTGGTAAAGGGTATGTTGAATGATTGTAGGATAATGCGACACGACCCAAAAAGTTTGTGAATCACTCCGGCTGAGGTGAAGCGATGTCATTGTCACCTTTCAAAGCCAGCAAAATCACTGGCGCGGGTCCCATCTCTGCGGGCCCGTCTGGTTATTTTGCCTGGGGGTCTGTCCGTTCCGGGGTCAGTGAAAGGTTCGTCGGAAATGGCTTCCCCCCATCCGGTGTTCGTTTTTCCAGCGGGCATGGGGACTGGTTCCTGTCCCATTCCCACAGGGGATGTTGCATAATAAGAGAAGCTTGCTACATAGAAAAACGGAACGGTTTAGAACCGTTCCCTACGTATGCTTCACTCCTAGGGATGGATTTAGAGGTTACAAGCTAAGGGTAGTAGGCTTTGGAATATTGTGAAATGTTATACGGCAGCCTTGCGGAGAAAGCATAGAACTTCTTAGTGAAATGGAGGAATAGCAGCAGCAACTGTTTGAGCAGAGCGAGTTTTGCTGCTGCCCGGAATGAGCTTAGAAGTTCTGGTTTCGGAGCTTGTGCTGTGGTATAATATTTCACTTGCACTCCAAAGCCTATACCAACTTCAGATATGTCGCATTCTTCTTAAATTGTTCCATAAACCTTTTAATTGCATAAGCCTCAGCTCAGCTTGATATGCTTATTGAGCTTCAGCGTGACCAGTGCCGCAACGACTATTTTGACGATATCCCCGGGAAGGAAAGGGAGGGCGCCGAATACCACTGATTTTGCAATGCCGATCCCTGTTACATAGTTCAGCCATAGCACTCCGAAGATATAAACAAGTAAGATCCCTCCTGCGGTATTGGCTGCCAGTAAGCGTATAAAACCTGGTTTTTTGCCTTTAAGGACTGATATAAGGACAGCTCCGGCCAGAAAGCCTATCAGATAGCCTCCGGTCTTTCCTGCAATTATGCCAAGTCCGGCAGTACCGCCGGCAAACACGGGAATACCTATTGCACCCATCAGAAGAAAGACAAGCACACTGGTTGCGGCATTAACAGGAGACAGCAGGCCCCCGGCAAGCATAACAGCCAGGGATTGCGCAGTCACCGGCACTGTAGAAAAGGGAAGCGGTATTGCAATATAACCTGAGACAGCAATTAACGTAGCGAATAGTGATATGTAGCTCAGATCTCTTATTGAGAACTTTTTCTGCATATGTATCTCCTCCTGAATATTATTTGAAATCACAGCAATAACTTCTTTAATGCAACCTGTATATCATTATATATAATAACAAAAACATTGTCAACCATATAAATGTACAAGGTTGACAATACGAGTAGAAAAATACCGGCCTTATATTCTTCCGGCCAGTATTATATCATGTATTTCTTTCAGCGGGAGGGGCCTGCTGAAAAGATAACCCTGTATCTCGTCACAGCCCATCTGCTTGAGAAGGGCAAGCTGTTCTACAGTTTCCACACCCTCGGCTGTTACCTTTAATTTCAGGCTGTGAGCGACATCAATGATAGATTTGACGATCACTCTGGTGTTCTGGTCCTTATCTATGTCATTGATGAAGGACCGGTCGATCTTAAGTATATGTATGGGAAAATACCGTAAATAGTTAAGGGATGAGTAGCCGGTACCAAAATCATCGATTGATATTTTGACTCCCATTTCATTGAGCCTGTTTAAGGTTTTTATGGTGAAATCAATATTTTCCATGGCAGTTGTTTCAGTGATCTCGATTTCCAACTGCCCGGGAGGGATAGAGGTTTCGGTAAGCACCTGCTCGATATTCTCAGACAGGTTGTGATTTCTGAACTGGTAAGCTGAAAGATTTACCGAAAGCCTCATATTACTTCTGCTTGCCTTATCAAGATTCATAAAATGCAGGCATGCGGTTTTCATGACCCAGGAATCCAGCCGGTTTATAAGTCCGATTTCCTCGGCAATAGGAATGAACAGGGCGGGGCTTATAATGCCTTTTTCCGGGTGATTCCATCTTAACAGGGCCTCCATTCCGATGATCTTTTCAGTATGGCTGTCAACCTTGGGCTGGTAGTATATCATCATCTGGCTGCGTTCAAGGGCGGTATGGAGGTCCTTGGTAAGGGCAAACCTCTCCATAAGCTTTTCATCGTCAAGTACTATATAGCGCTGGTATGTATTGCGCCCATTTGCCTTTGCATTATAAAGGGCGGTATCCGCATGCTTGAGAATGTCTGTAGACCCTGTTGCATCATCAGGGTATAGGGATATTCCGATACTTGCGGTAATATACATTTCGTGGTTGTCAATAACATAAGAGCAGTTAAGCTCATTCAACACCCTTCGGGCAAGCTCATAGACTATTTCGGAGCTTTCTATCCTGGGCATGAGGATGATAAATTCATCTCCGCCCATTCTTGCCAGGACATGATTCTCATCCACTATCCGGACAAGTTTTTTGGAGGCTTGCTGCAACAGCTTGTCACCCACATTGTGCCCCAGGGAATTGTTGATGTTCTTAAAATAATCCAGGTCGATCAATAGGATCGCAAGCTTGTTATGATTCCTGCGGGCACTATCGACGGCACTGGTCAGGTATTGATGCAGAAGCTTCCTGTTCGGCAGGTCGGTGAGGCTGTCATAATACTCATGATACTTGATTGTTTCCTCTGATTTCATTTTTTCAGATATATCCTGAAAAACTACCAGAACACCGATCACTTCATCACTGTCACTCTTGATGGGTGATGCGGAGCCCAGTACAAGGTGCTGCGAACCATTTTCCGAGACAAGGATATTAAGCTTGCTGAAGCTTACTGCGCGATCCTTATCAACAACCTCAGCAACAGGTATGCGGAAGCTATCTCCCCCATCTGTTTCCATGATGGTAAGAACTTCATCTATAGGCTTGTCTATGGATTGATTTTCTGAAAAACCCGTAAGCTTTTCAGCTACATGGTTCATAAAGGTAATTTTTCCATGCCTGTTGACTGCAATTACTCCGTCAGTTATGCTGGAAAGCGTGATGCGAAGCAGCTTGTGCTCCTCCTGAAGCCTGCTTGTAGCTTTGCTGACCATTTTTTGCAGTTGTTTTATTATAATATTGGCGGTAAAAATACCTGCAACTATTATGAACAGGAGAAGCATGCCCAGATATATGTTCCTTATCTGTTGATTTTTTTTATAGTACTCCGAATGCCTGTAAAAATGCTTCTGGAAAACCTGCTCGTACAGACCGGAGGTCTGCAGCTTTCTGATCTGATCATTCATGAAGGGCACCAGCTCAGGCCTGGATTTGCTGATGCCAAAGGCCAGATCGGTAGGATAAAGGTTAAGTATCTGCGGTATGATGACGCTGGACATCTGGTGCTTAACAAGCAGATAATTGGTAACCTCCTGATTTCCGAGTATGATATCGATCCTGCCGTCCTTTAAGGCAAGGATGCATTCCTCAAGATCTTTAAAGGCAAAATAGTTTTTTATACCGAGCTCATCCCTGAGTATGTTCTCCGAGTAATCGGCCTGCTGCACTCCCACTCTATAGTCTGCAATATCAGTTATTTTCCCGATTTCTACATTTTTTCCCGAATAAACGGCCCTGTAGGTTTTTACAACAGGTATTGTGTACAGCAGATCCTTTTTTCTGCTTTCCGTCACAGCCAGGAGCCCGCAGACATCAATTTCCCTGTTTATTATCCGGCTGTATACCTTGCTCCAGGTATCGGCAGAGTACTGAACATTATAATTACCTGCTCCGAATATCATCCTTCCCAGGTCCAGCCCAAAGCCGTATATATCGTTGCCGGAGGAGAATTCAAATGGGGGATGGCTTTCATCAACCTGGTATATTACATCCGGGACGGGTTCCGCGAAAGAAGTGACAGGTAAAAGGGCTGCAAACAATATTGGTAAGAGTAATTTGACTACTTTTTTATACATAGATTACCCTCGCTTCCAATTTAATATATGGTGTTGAGAAATAATGTTTACATATAAGTAATAATCAGTTATGGATTTTAAATATAACGAGGCAAAATATGTCCCTCACCATGTGGCCTGTGAAGCATATTGTTCAGAGTATGCAGGCCACAACCTCAATAAAATTTTGTTATAATAATCTAATTATTCGGTATATTCCTCCAAAATCCTCTGTTTTTTTTCACAAAAGGTGAAAAATATGGTAAAGAAAGGCTGCCGCCTAACGATTTATTTAATCGCAAAAGCGGCAGCCCGGATTTTCAGGAGCAGAAAATTAACATAGAAAATATAACGAGGCAAAAGATGTCCCCCAAGCAAGCTGAGATAAAGCCGGAGCGGCTGGTTATGGTTTGCTGTGCTCCGGATTACACAGCTTATCAAATATGATATCTTTGGAAAGTGAAAAGAGACCGTAGACTCCGGAATTTTCTGCAAGTTGGGCAGAAACCACGCTAACCGGCATAAAAGCGTTTTCCTTCACAATATGGTTGAGCACCGGAAGTATTTGAGAGTTAAAAACAGAATACTCCCCGCCGAAAATTACCACATCGCAGTTCAAAAGGCAAACTATATTGGAAATTGTTCCGCCGATAATCACAGCTATGTCTTCCACGCATTGTTTCAGGAAGCTGTCGCCGCCCTGCCAGACCTTGACCAGATCTTTAAAGGTGAAGGTATCGAGGCTTTTTCCCAAAGCTGCAAACGCATCCGCTGTTTTTTTGGGAGCTTCCTTTCTCACCCTGGTAATCAAAGCATTTATTTTGGTTGAGCTGCCTAAATTGTTGAAGGAAAAGTCACGCACAGAGCTCATAGAATTATCAATAGTTATTTCATATGAAATTTCTCCCGCACAATTGGAGGTACCACCGTAAATGGCGCCGTTCAGGACTATTCCGGCACCCACCCCTAAACCGCAGCTTACGTATACCAGATTCTTTGAGTCTTTTCCCGCGCCGTAGGTAAATTCACCCAAAGCTGCCGAGTTTACATCGTTGACAACAAGTACCGGAGTATTGAACCGGGATTCCAGCTGCTGTGAAAGGTCGCCGATGCTCCAGTTTGCAAAATTGGCGTTTGCGAGAAAGCTCCTTTTTACGGGGTCATAGATACCGGGACAGGAAATGGCGATGATAGCCAGATTGCTGTCGGTCAGATTGCTGGAGGAAATCAAAAATTTGACTGCGTTCAGTACGTGTTCCAGCCTTGTAGCATAAGATGAAGTTTCGGATATGTCTATTGTGAACTTATTTAGTATTTCTCCGTCCAAATTGGC
>JAEXXN010000501.1 GCA_023405875.1 Bacillota bacterium
GGCTATGACAGCATCATATATCTTGCTTCAATAGTGGGCTTTGACAAATCCCTGTATGAAGCCGCTGCCGTGGATGGAGCCTCAAGGTTCCAGCAGATAACAAAGGTCATGGTACCTATGCTTGCGCCGATCATCACAATACTTACACTGATGAAGGTAGGCAGGATATTCTTCACCGATTTCGGATTGTTTTTCAACATACCGAGAAACAGCGGTCCTCTGTATGATATGACAAATGTTATAGAGACATATGTATTCAGGGCTCTGAGACAGACGGGAGATATAGGGATGGCATCCTCAGCCGGTCTTTATCAGGCGGTAGTCGGGTTCATTGTGGTGCTGACCGCCAACTGGATAGTGAGAAGAATAGACAAAGACAGTTCATTATTTTAGGGGGCATGAGAAATGAGGGATTGTACAAAGATCAGCAGGAAGGCTGATCTTGCACTGAATATCGTTATGCTGCTGTGTACGCTGGCATGTGTGCTTCCGCTGCTCATAGTATTCTCGGCTTCCGTTACCGAAGAAAAAACAGTGACCATGTATGGCTACAGCCTTATTCCAAGAGACTTCAGCCTGGAATCCTACAAGTATATTTTTAAAAACATTGAAGTGGTACTGCGGGCTTATGGTGTGACCATGCTGGTAACGGTTGTCGGCAGCGCACTGAGCCTGATAATAATTTCCCTGTATGCTTATCCCATATCAAGGAAGGATTTCAAATACAGAAGCGTATTCACTTTCATAGTTTTCTTTACCATGCTGTTCAACGGGGGACTGGTACCGTGGTATATGGTGTATGTAAACGTCCTTCACATAAATGACACAATAATGGCGCTTATACTTCCTTATCTGATGACCCCTCTGTATGTGCTTATTATGAGGACCTTCTTCATGACCTCAATACCGGAGGGGATCATAGAAGCGGCCAAAATTGACGGTGCCGGAGAGCTCCAGACCTTTGTCAGAGTCGTTATTCCCCTGGCAAAGCCGGCCCTGGCGACCATCGGGCTTTTCAATGTCCTGACCTACTGGAACGATTGGTATGCGCCGCTGCTGTTCATAAACAATGAAAAGCTGTTCAACCTGCAATACCTTATGTACAGGGTGGATAAAGCGATAATGTACCTTTCAAACAACGCAGGCTCGATAAACAATGCCACCCAGATAATGGCGAATCTGCCGTCGCAGACAGCAAGAATGGCAATGGCTGTAATTGCAATAGGGCCGATCATACTGGCCTATCCTTTCTTTCAGAAGTACTTTGTCGAAGGACTGACCATAGGGTCTATAAAGGGCTGATACCTTAACAGGTAAGCATAAAAAAATAATAAAGGGGAGAAGAGTATGTTAAAAACCAGAAAGCTTCTGTGTCTTGCAATGCTCCTTGTTTTTGCACTTACAAGTGTCGTAGGCTGTACACCGCCGGCTTCAGAGCCTGCGGCGGCCGGAGCACCGGCAGCAGCGGCAGAGCCTGTTCAACTGACCTGGTACTTTATCGGCAACGGACAGCAGGAGGATGTAAAACTGATCGAGGAAGAGGCAAACAAGTATCTGAAGGATAAGCTCAACGCTACCCTGAAGCTCCAGTGCTATCAGTGGGGAGCAGAATATGACGACAAGCTGCAGCAGATGATCGCTTCGAGACAGGAATTCGATATTTGTTTTACGGCAGCCTGGGCAAACAATTATATGCAGAATGCCGTAAAGGGTGCCTTTGTACCGCTGAATGACAGCAATGACCTGTTAGGGAAATATGCACCAAAGACAAAAGCCTTATTGGGCGACGATTTCCTTTCAGGCTCACAGATTGACGGTATAAACTACGGTATACCGGCAAATAAGGAAAAGGCACATTCCTGGGGTTTTATAATCAAAAAGGACCTGGTGGACAAATATAGCTTTGACCTGTCGACAATAAAAACCCTTGAGGACCTGGAGCCAATGCTCAAGGTAATAAAGGAGAAGGAACCCCAGGTATACGGATTGGAGGCTCTTGACGGCGAATCACCGATAAAGCTGCTTGACTGGGACGTTGTAGGCGACGACAAGTGCCCTGGAGTTGTATACAATGACTCAAAGGACCTTAAGGTATTCAACGAGTTTGAAGCACCGGAAACCATGGCTTTACTGAAGACCATGAGGAAATACTATGAGGCAGGCTATATAAGAAAGGATGCAGCTACAGTAACCGACTACAATGCTGATGAAGCAGCAGGAAAGATATTTGCGGCAACAAAATCCCTCAAGCCCGGAAAAGATGCAGAAATGTCCCTTACCCACGGCTTTGAGTGGGTCCAGGTATATATAACCCCTCCGGTTATCTCAAGCAGAGACACAATGGGCTCATTGCAGGCAGTATCCAGCACCTCCAAGCATCCTGAGCTGGCATTGCAGTTCCTGGAGCTCTTCAATACAGACCCGTACCTGAACAATCTTATCAATTTCGGTATCGAAAACAAGCATTATGTCAAGGTAAGCGACAGTGTTATAAAAGCCGGCCCTGACCAGGCAAAATACAATCCGGGAACAGGCTGGATGTTCGGCAACCAGTTTATCAACTATCTGTATGAGAGCGAAGATCCGAAGAAATGGGAGCAGTTTGAAGAATTCAACGGCCAGGCAGAAGGGACAAAGACCCTGGGCTTCAACTTCGATCCTTCACCGGTAAAGAATGAAATAGCAGCAGTAAATAATCTCTGGGATAAATACGTACCGGCTCTGGAAACAGGCTCCATCGACCCTGTGATAAATGTGCCGAAGCTCAATGAAGAGCTCAAAGCAGCAGGTATAGACAAGATAATAGCAGAAAAGCAGAAGCAGCTCAACGAATGGGCACAGAAGATGGGAAAATAGATAATTGATCATATGACTTCCCCAAAGCTTAAGGCTAATATTCATACTGAGTGTTAGCCTTAAGCTTAACCCAATTCCAAGTAAAGGAGCAGTTCTCATGAAAGGGTTGTTCAGTACCGATGGCATAATATATAAGATCATGACGGTGATATACCAGCTTATAATACTCAACCTCCTGTGGTGCCTGGCCAGTATGCCGGTAATAACAGTGGGGGCGTCCACTACCGCTTTGTTTTATGTAGTGGGAAAGATCATAAGAAAAGAAGAAGTACATGAATTCAAAGACTTTATAAAGAGCTTCAAGGACAATTTCATGCAGGCCACCTGCATATGGCTCATATTATGCGCTGCATACCTTATGATATTTACAAATCTCAGCTTTCTGGGGAACTACAGGACCATGGGGGGAGTGATGCTCTTAGTTCAGCTTCCCGTCCTGCTCCAGGTAGTAATAATCACAGTTTTTGTTTTTCCGCTGCTGTCCAGGTATGAATCAAATACGGTGACATTGCTCAAAGCCTCATGGATATTGGGTATAAAGCATATTTTTTCCTGCATGGCCAGCTTGGCAATAATTGCAGCTGTGGCTTTTCTGGCAAGCCTGGTGCCGGCATTGTTCCTGATGATTTTTATAAGCCTTGCAGCCCTGGGTATTTATTTCGTGTTCAACAGAATCCTGGAAAAATACCATCCCGGGATGGTCCCATAGCCGGAGATGTTGCTATAAAAGGAGAGTTATCATGCAGTACGGGTATTTCAACGACATCAATAGGGAATATATTATAACTGATCCGAGGACTCCCGTAAAATGGATAAATTACATTGGGAATCTTGACTTCGGCGGGTTTGTGGACCATACGGGAGGCGCCCTTATATGCAGAGGGGACCCGGCGATAAACAGGCTGGTGAAGTATATACCTCAGCTTCCTTCATCTGAATTTAAGGGAGAGACCCTGTACGTGAGGATAAAGGCAAAGGATGCATACACCGTTTTTTCACCGTTTTTTGTCCCCACCCTGGATCAGTTTCAGATGTATGAATGCCATGTAGGCCTGGGTTATACCAGGATCATATCGGAATTCTACGATATAAGGACGGAAGTGCTTATCTTTGTCCCTGTTGATGGGGACAGGGAGATAAGGGATATCAGGATAACCAATCTCAGGTCTGCTCCGGTAGAGGTGGATGCGGTACCTGTGATAGAGTATACGCACTTTGACGCATTGAAGCAGCTCACAAATGCCGATTGGGTGCCTCAGACCATGCAATCCCAATGCGTTGAAGAAGATAAAGGGTTTAAGACACTTATTCAATATGCATATATGAATAAAAACAGGAGAATAAACTACTTTACATCAAATTATCCTGCTTCCTCCTTTGAAACGGATAGAAGGTATTTCCTCGGAGACAACGAATACGGGACCTGGGAAAGCCCGGTGAGCCTGAACAACAGGGAGCTGGGAGCTCATGAAGCGCTGAGGGGGGATAATATTGCAGCTTTGATGCACCATATGGGAGCAATTGAGCCGGGAGCATCAGTCAGGCTGGTCACACAATTGGGGCAGTGCGGCAGCCTGGAGAAGGAAGGTGTTGTCATAGACCTATTCAGAAATACTGAAAGGGTTGAATCCGAGTTTATGAAATTAAAATGCTTCTGGGAGGAGTACCTGTCGAAGCTTCAGGTAGAAACCCCCGACAAATCCATGAATACAATGCTGAATATCCATAACCCCAGGCAGTGCTATATAACCAAAAATTGGTCAAGATACCTGTCACTTTATCAACTGGGCTGCGGCTCCAGGGGAATGGGCTTCCGGGACAGTGCACAGGATGTAATGGGCATAATGGGAAACGCCCCGGAGGAAGCAAGGGAGCTTATTGAAAAGCTGCTTCAGGTTCAAAGGGTAAACGGGTCGGCAATGCACCAGTTCAACCCCGTCACAATGATAGCCGATGAAGGGGATGCAAGGGAATGGGAGGACCGCCCCCAATATTACAGCGACGATCATCTGTGGATAATATTGTCGGTATGCTCTTATGTAAAGGAGACCGGCAATATGGACTTCCTTGGCAAGGTGATTCCCTTTTATGAAAAGGATAAAAAGGAAAGGCCTGTTGAAGAGGGTACGGTGCTGGAGCACCTGAAAAGGGCAGTGGAATTCACCAGAAGGGATATTGGAATCCACGGGCTTCCGCTGGCAGGTTTTGCCGATTGGAATGATACGATCAACCTGCCCCGGGGAGCGGAATCCTTTTTTACCGCCAACCTGTACGGCAAGGCTCTCCTTGAAATGACAGAGCTTATGGATCACCTGGCAAATGAAGAGTATAGGGAGCTATATAAGAAGTATTATGAGGAAATGAAGAAGAGTGTCAACCAGTGGGGCTGGGATGGGGAATGGTATATAAGGTATTTTGATCCCGAAGGTAAGCCCATGGGCTCCAAAGCAAACAGCACGGGACAGATATATGTAAATGCCCAATCCTGGGCTGTGATATCAGGCTTCGCACCGGTCAAAAGGGCTGTAAAATCCCTTGATGCCGTAAGAAGGCTTTTGAGCACAAGGAATGGGATAAAGCTGAGCTACCCCGGCTTTGACGGCTATGATCCCGATAAGGGAGGAGTAACTACATATCCACCGGGGGCAAAGGAGAACGGGGGGATATTCCTGCACAGCAACCCATGGGTGATGATAGCCGAGACTCTGGTCGGCAATGGAGACAGGGCTTATGAATATTACAGCAGGATAAACCCTGCCTGCAAGAATGGCCTGATAGAAGAGTATGAATGCGAGCCATACTGCTATCCGCAGAACATACTGGGAGATGAGCACCCTATGTTCGGCCTGGCGAGGAACAGCTGGCTTTCAGGTACCGCCTCCTGGGCCTATCAGGCGGCAGTAAAGCATATATTGGGGATACAGCCCACCTATGAGGGGCTGGCGGTGGACCCGTGCATACCGGGGGACTGGAAGAGCTTCAAGGTAAGAAAGCAGTTCAGAGGTGCAGAATATGAAATATCAGTAAAAAATCCTGAAGGAATTGCCCGGGGAATCAGGCAAATTACGGCGGACGGAAAGAGCCTGAAGGGGAATGTGCTGCCTGTATATGGAGATGGCAGGCTGCACTCAATAGAGGTATTGATGGGGAAAAATTCATATGTATCGGAGGGAGAAAGATGAAATACGGATACTTTGACGACTTGAACAGGGAATATGTGATAGATACCCCTAGAACTCCATATC
>JAEXXN010000052.1 GCA_023405875.1 Bacillota bacterium
CAGAATGCCCTTTGGGTTGACAAACTGCAGTAGCAAGCCGGCCAGGAGGGTATTTGTCTGCTTTTCACCCTTTTCATCGCCGTGGGGGGAGCTTTTGTACGTTTTCCATGCAAGCCACAATATATAAATTGCGCCGATCCAGGTCATTATAGGCTTTATGGACGGTATCAGGCTGTAGAGGGTAACACTGAATATACCGGATAGGGCAAGTATGATGAGGAAGCCCAATAAAATTCCGATATTGAAGGCTATGCTTTTCCTGAAGCCGTACCGGCTTGCATTGGACATCGACATTATATTGTTGGGCCCGGGTGTAAAGGACGTGACTATGACATAGGACAAAAAAGCTGCAAAGTTGGGCATAAAGGTTTACCTCCGATTTTCCATATGATATAATACACAAAAAAGACAGTATATTAAACCGTGCAATATAATAGTATAATTTGTGCAGCATAATGTCAATAGAATAGGGGGAAATACCTTGGATAAATTAAATTCAGTCATTGCCGGCAACCTGAAAAGACTCCGGGAAGAAAGAAAGCTCAGTCTCGACAATGTAGCAAAGCTTTCGGGAGTAAGCAAAAGCATGCTCGGACAGATTGAAAGAGGAGAGGTGAATCCTACTGTTTCAACTATATGGAAGATATCAAACGGCCTGAAAATATCCTTTACCCAGCTTATGAGCAGGCCGGAAGCGGATATTGAGCTTGTAAGCAAGGAAGAGCTTCAACCCCTTATTGAAGATACCGGGAGGTTCAGGAATTACCCTGTATTTTCCTTTGATAGTGAAAGAAGATTTGAAATGTATTCCCTTGAGATAGATGAGGGCGCCTATCTTGATGCCGAAGGCCACCCCAGGGGGACGCAGGAGTTCATTACGGTATTCTCAGGAGAGGTTTCCATCACAGTAGGAGAAAAAAGCTATATTGTTGCAGCAGGTGATTCTATCCGTTTCAAAGCGGATACTGCCCACGCCTATAGAAACACAGGAAGCGGTACCTGCACCCTGAGCATGGTTATATACTATCCCCAATAAGGTCCGGGACTGCCTTGAAAAATCGACTTGTTGTGCTGGTTGATAACAGATTAATTTATCATAAAACGTCCTTGACAAAGAAATAATGCCGTGATAAACTGAACATGTTCAAAATGTGTTCAGTTTATTTTAGGAGGAAATACGGCGATGAACGATCTGGATGCAAGAAGCAGGATAATGAAGGCAGCTATGGACATACTTGATGAGGAGCCGGAGGCCGGCAGGATAACGGTACGGAGGATTGCTGAAAAGGCCGGGGTAGGGATAGGCTTAATAAATTATCATTTTCAATCCAAGGAAAAGTTGCTTTTTGAGGCGGTAAATGCGACGATGGCGCAGTTGGCTGAAGGCTTCCAAAGCGTTGATAAAAACAATGGGATGGAACCTGTGGATTTTTTGAAATACATGCTTAAAAAGCTTTCGGATTTTGCGCTTAAATACAGGAATATGACCAGGATCTCAGTGACCTATTCCTTGCTTCAGGGAGATATGGAAGCTGAAATGTACCTGCTCCCGGCACTGAGGGAGATATATGGAAGGACCAAGGAAGAAAGCGAATTGAGACTCATCGCGTTTATGCTGATAAAAACAATGCAGGCTATGTATATAAGATCAGATGCTTTTCTCAGGTATTCCGGAATAGATATACTTGACGAGAAGCAAATGAATGAGTCTGTTGACAGGCTGATAAGCAATATTATTGAAAAATAGGAGGTAAGGAATATGAAAACGGCATTAATAATAATTTCAATAATTACAGCGCTTTTGCTATTGTCCACAGCTATATGCGGAATGTGGATAAGCAAACAGGACCTGAGCCCCGGGGATTATGAAAGTTCAATCAGCTTTCATGCCAAAAGTGCTTATGCAACGGTGTTCTTCGGCTTGGTGCTTGTAATACTGGTTATTGTGAATATCAAAAAAATAGCATAGAAGCAAGGAGTCTGAGTAATATGAAAATACTTGCAGTAATTGCAAGTCCACGGGGAAAAGGGAATACTTACAGGACGGTAAAGGCTGTGGAAGACAGGCTGAAGGCTCTGGATAAAACAGTAGAATTTGAATACCTTATATTGAAGGATATGGATTTTCAGCTTTGCAGGGGCTGCTATCAGTGCCTGGCAAGGGGCGAGCAGTACTGTCCCCTGAAGGATGAAAGAGCTGTGGTGGAAGAAAAGATGAGTGCATGCGACGGCTTTATATTCGCATCGCCGGTATACAATTACAATATGTCGTGGATGGCAAAGAATTTTTCGGACCGCTTTTCTTATATAAGCCATCGCCCCAGGTTTCACGGGAAAAAGGCCATGGTTGTTGCAACTACAGGAGGCGTGGGCCTGGGCTTCACGCTTTTCACGCTGAAATTCCCGCTTATGGTATGGGGCTTTGATGTCTCTACCAAGCTGGGAGTGGCATGGTCTCCGGGCAAATTCAGCGAAGAGCAGTCAAAGGAAATGGAGAAGAAGCGGGAAAAGGCCATAACAAAAGCGGCCGAAGGCTTCTATAGAGCACTGAAGGATAAGCGAAAGCCAAAGCCCGGTATAATAAGCGTATTGGGCTTTGTTTTGCAGAAGGTATCCTTCTTCCATGCAGGGAAAGACCATGTTGATTACCTGTACTGGAAGGAAAAAGGATGGTTTGAACCGGGAGCATATTACTACTGTGATGCGCGGATAGGGCCGGTCAAGAGGTTTGTTGGATGGCTGGCGGCCAGGATAGCGCTTGCAGGCATGGTAAGGCCGGAGATAGAAAAAGAACTGAACCGATAGTACACGGTTCAGTTCTGAAATATGGATTAACTACAACATATCAGATTTTCAGATAATCAATTATGTAAATTTATGGTACTATATAATATATTGTAATATCGATAAATTGCCAATATGTGAAAGACCAGCTATAAAAAGTCAAGTGGGAATTATGAAAAATCCGAAGCAATGATTGAATAATAGCACACATCAAAATAATCGTCATTGATTTTAGTAAAATGACGCAGAGTACCCTCAAGCAAGAAGCCGGATTTTTCGAGCACCTTACAGGAAGCAATGTTTAAAGACATGGCTAACCCTTCTATGCGTTCAACTCGGAGACGTTCAAAAGCGTACAAAACCAAAGCTTGCGTTATCTCTGTAGCAAAGCCCATAGCCCAATAATCAGGCAGAAGGTTATATCCAACGACACATCGATTTGCCCGTTGATTAAAAGAAAGGATACCGGCTTCACCAATAAAATGATTTCCTTCTTTAGTCCACAACGCAGCAAATTGATAAGGATTGTCATTCAATGAATCAAGGATTTTTTTAAAGTCAATGGAAGCTTCTCCTTTGTTTTGATAAGGCGTGAACGTGGAATATTGCCAAACTCTATCTGATGATTTCAATAGCCAATAGTATTCGAAATCATTAAGGGCATAATCTTTAAGCAACAGGCGACTTGTTTCAATATTCATAGGGGACTCTCCTTTTTTGGCAGAATCGCTTCATACGACCTGTTTTCTCTGAGAAGGGTAAAGATGATATTGCACATTTTCCTGGCAACCGCGCCAACAGCAGTTAGGTGATGTTTACCCCTTGCTTTGAGTGACTGATAGCATGTCATCGGAGTTGGGTAATTGAGTAGTAACTCTTTCGAGGTGGTACCAAATGTATCTGAAAGCAGATTCGTATGCTCGGGAAAGATTTGATCCAATAAGGCGATAATCCTCCGCTTGCAGTCGCCGCAATTGTTAAGCAGCGGATTCCCCTCGGCATCGATGACCGACGCTTCATGGTTGCGCTTGGCGATGTAGATTCCGCAGTAAAACAATAAAAAATCCTCCCCGTGATTCATGTTCACAGACAGGATTCCTCTCTGCCTGTTACGCTCATTATCCCACTTCCATCGCAGGATAACAAGTTTTCATACGGTGCCCTTGTCAAAAACACCGTAAATTCATTATGCGAGGAGAGATACAGGGTGAAATCGAACAAATTTATTTTAGGGTTAGGGATTATAATGCTTCTTTTAAGCAATATTCTGGCATTTCTTGTAATGAAGCTGAATGTTATAATTTTAGATTCAGTTACGGGAGGCTTTGCTTATAACAGTGAGCTGTGGTTGGAAAATTCCAATAATGCCGTTGTGGTATCAGGTGCCGTTATAGTTTTATATCAGCTATTCATTTCAGTCATCGCCAATATAAAAGCTGAAAAGTAGTTTATTAATCTGTTGTATTTCATTGAAATAGCAAGGTCTGGAACTTCCCGTTTGATTATTCTCTGCATATGCGCTATAATGCTGTAAAAATAGTATAGCGCATATGCTTTTATTATTGGCGATGTGTTATACTGCACAGGGGGTATGGACTTGAGGTACAGATGTCTGATATTGGACCATGATGACACAGTGGTGAAGAGCACACCGGATATTCACTATCCTTCCTTTGCCGAAGCTTTGAAGCAATTGAGGCCGGAGGCGGAGCCCCTGTCTCTTGAGGAATTTGTTTCATATTGCTTTAATCCGGGCTTTGGAGAGCTTTGCAGGGACATTATGAGGTTCAGTGCCGAAGAGCATGAATACCAGTATAAAATGTGGAAGAGCAATGCAAAGAATAAAATACCTGATTTTTACCCGGGTTTTCCTGAGCTGATAACGGAATACAAGAAAGCCGGGGGTCTCATAGCTGTTGTCTCGCACTCCGAGAAGGAGCTTATAGCAAGGGACTATATGCTGAAATGCGGAATGGAGCCGGACCTGATATTCGGCTGGGAGCAGGAGGAGCATAAGCGAAAACCCAGTCCGTATCCGGTAATGGAAATAATAAAGAGGCTGAAGCTTGAAAATGACGAATTATTGATGGTGGACGACCTGAAGCCGGGCTTGGATATGGCAAGAAGCTGCAGCATAGCCTTTGCAGCGGCAGGCTGGTCGCACATAACCCCAGAGATAAAGGAATACATGGAAGCAAATTCTGATTATTATTTTTCAACAGTTGCGGCTTTCAGGGAATTTATTTTTTCTTGAAACCTTTTAAAAAGCACTCATCATTAAAATGCAGGACTATGGTGCCAGGAGAATATAGTATACAGGTATGATGAAAAGACCCTGTCTGAAGAGGATATCACAAAGGTACACAACAAAATCTTAAACTTCCTTGTAAATCAGGTAGGGGCAGCACTGAGACAGTAATTTAAAACAATAACCTCGTTGGGGAACCGACGGGGTTTTTTATTGCTGCAATATTTCCACTTTTTGTATCATTGGAAGATGGCTTTATATAATCTAAGTTCTTAAGGATATGGGCTGTGAATATCATAGGTTAAGCACCGCTATGCCGCAGAAAGCATAAGCATTTATGCAGGTGCCGGATATTCAGTATATAGAAGGAGGTATTGCTTTGCCTGTAGATTTAAGTGAAAAGCCACTACCAAAGAATGTTTTTCAAAAACCAGGCTCACAGAGGGTAGAGTTAAAAAAACGAAGCACTGAATATACAAGAACATATATAAACCCTGATGGTACATTTTCAACAGAGATATTCAACCGGCCGGTGAACTATAAGGATATACACGGAAATCTGAAAGTGATAAACAATGACCTGAAACCGTCGGCTATCGAAGGCTATAGCTATGAGAATACTGCAAATAGTTTTAAAACGAGATTTGCTGAAAACTCACAGTACGGCAAGCTGCTCAGAATAGTTTTTCAAAACGGGAAATCAATTGATATTTCGCCTCTTAACCGGATTTATCAACAGGAGTTGATAAGTGATACTGTTATTGATTATGAAGAAGCAAATTTGGAGACCGGGCTGAAATACTCGCTTCTAGGAGATGTAGTCAAAGAAGAGATCATATTCTATAGGATGCCGGCTTCCAATACGTATAACTTCTCCATTACCTCTCAGGGGATCAGGCTGGAGCAGGATGCAGACGGCAGAATATGGGCATTTGACAAAGATACAGGGGATAAGCTTTTATATTTTGATAAATCCCACGCAATGGATGCAGTGGGAAATATAACAGAAAGCGTGACTTCAAGCTTAACTGAACTGGAAGACGAGTATAGAGTCGA
>JAEXXN010000002.1 GCA_023405875.1 Bacillota bacterium
GACGGCGAATATATAAAAATAAGAAATGGAAATTCCGATACGATAAACTCTTATAATATAAGCTCTATAAAAAACAAGGTTATCTATGTAGACAAAGCCACAGGGGGAGGAACCGAAAAATTTGACTTGAAATCAGGTAATGTATTTGTATCCGGAGAGCTGAAGGGAGTCCTGACAATTGCAGCTGCCAATGATATATATATAACCTGGTCTGATCCTACAAACTGGTATGATTATAACCCCAACAACCTCAGGGACAGGTATAACAAGCCCAATCAGCCGCCTATAAGCTACAGGTGGTCCAATAATAACAGCTACAGTTATCCGGAAAATGGAGGAATAACGTACAGAAGCACCACCTTCACCCAATCCTTCAAGCCCTCCGGCAAGGATTACTTTATCAGGGAGGCCAACGGCAAGGATATGCTTGGGCTTATAGCAAACAACAACATACGTATCCTTCATTACGGATGGCCCAAGAAAGCCTATAACGGCAGTTTAACGGATAACAACTGGAATTTTGAATGGGTATTGAAGGAATACGGCCATTGGGAACGGAGCAGGTGGGTAGTAGACTATTACCAATGGGACCCTTCCAGCTATACCTATGATGTCGCACCAAAGGACGTAGACATATATTCCGCCATATTTGCAGTCAATGGGGGATTCGGGTATGAAACCTATGACAAAGGGCCCAAAAAAGGAGATATTACTTTGTGGGGAAGCCTTACACAGCGGACCAGGCTCCCGGTCGGGCTTATTGCCACTACCGGCTACAACAAGAAATATTCTCATGACCCGAGGATGTTCTACGATTATCCGCCCCATATACTGGAGCCTGTTAACGTAGGCTGGGAAATACATGATTGGAAGGAAATCAAATAGTGCATGTTGAACGCGCTTAAGATATAGCGCGAATTCAATAAAATCAAGGAAGCATTTATACGAAATATGAATTATATATTTAAAATGTTTTTCGCGAAATGTTTAGAATGGAGGTTTTTATTTGAAAGGGTTCTCGTTGTTCAACAAAAGTATAACGGCTATTGATTTTGGCTCCTATGAAACAAAAATAATAGAAGGTAAACAGGAAAGAGACGGTATAACAATAAAAAAGGCATTTTCTTTCATAACTCCTCCAAACTCGTATGATAACGGATACATAAGGGATGAGTCAAAATTGGCGGATGCGGCAAAAGAGGAGCTTAAAAGGAACAATATCTCAAACAGCAGCTGCCATATTACCATAAAGAGCACAGCCGTATTGATAAGGGAGATACTGTTTCCAAGCCTGAGCAGCAAGGAGCTGGAAGGGCTGTTGAGCTACCAGCTGTCGGAGTATCTGCCGATGGACTTCAGCAAGTACATCATTCAGCACAAGGTCATAGAAAAAGTGACGGTAGACGACAAGGAAAAGCTGAATACTCTGGTGGTAGCGATACCCAAGGAAATTGTGGATATGCACTACAGCTTTGTAAAGGAGCTTGGCCTGAAGCCTGATATAATGGACTATCAATCCAATGGGGCAGGGAAGCTTTTGAAGTATTCCGGAAGCATAAACAGCCGGATAACGCCCTCGGAGAAGTCTATTGCAGTAATTGACCTGGGCTACAGCAGCTCCAATGTGACTATAATAAGCAAAGGCATAGGCAAGCTCAACAGGGTAATTGACAGCGGAGGGCAAAGTTTGGACAGGAATATTTCCAATCTTGTGAGCATGAGCGCCGGGAACCTGCTGATCTACAAGCAGGTGATAGAGGATGTCAGCGTGGTTGAGGAAGGCTATTCTGATCAGAACAGGTATACAAATATTGTCAAAACAAGCCTTGAGAGCATAATGGATAAAATTGACAAGGTATTCAAATATTATGCCTCAAAGGGATCAGAGAATAAGCTTGATACTTTGCTTTTGCACGGCGGCTTATCAAGGATAAAAGGGATCGAAAAGCTTTTTACCGGTTATTTCAATATTCCCACTGTGGTTATGGAGAATACCGCTAAAATACATCTGGACGGGGATATCAACAAATATGCCAGCAGCATAGGTGCGCTGATCAGAGACGACGGAGTGTGATGATATGAGCGATATGAACTTTTTTTGCTCCTACAATAAAAAAAGTGAAAAGAAAGAAATTCAAAAATCCACAACTCTGATAAACGGAATTGTAATATTGATATTAGCAGGAATTATAACATATGGTACTATAAATATTCTGACGATAAGAAGGCTCAGTAATGAGATAACACTACTGGCCGCAGGCCTGGAGGCAGGCAGGCAAGATTCCAGGCTGTCTGATATCTTAGCCAAGGAGGGAGAGGTTACAGCTTTGACAGCAGAGCTTTCCAGGTTGTATGCCCTTGAAAAGGTGATAGATGACAGGGATATAGTCAATGAAAAGGTTTTGGAAGCCATAAGAGTCAATACTCCTCCCGACCTGTTCTTGAAGTCGGTGGCCATGAGCCTGGAAACGATCAGGCTTGAAGGCAAGTCAAAGGACAAGGGGTCAATAGCACAGTTTGCCCACAACCTGAGGCAGCTTGAGGGACTTGAAAGGGCTTTTGTACCGAGGGTCACTGATGAAAACGGCTACTACAGCTTCTATCTGGATATTAACTTAGCAGAGGCTGATTTAACGGATGACGGGACAAAGGAGGAGCTGACTGATGGAGCTGAAGCTGGAAAACAATAAGCCTAAAAGAGGCCTGAACATCAGCAATAAAGAAAAAGGTCTTCTCCTGTTATTAGCTGCAGTTGTTCTCCTATGGTTATTCTACAGGTTTGTCCTGACTCCCCAGGAGGCTGCAATACAGCAGCTTAAAGCTGAAAAGGCAAGCTATGAAAAGGAACAGGTAAAGATACAGGAAATCCTTGCAAAAGAGAAAATTATTGAAAACCAATTGAACAGTGCCAGGTCGGAATACGAAAAAATGTCGCAGAAGTACTATTCAGGCGTGGACCAGCCGGAGCTTATGCATATGATAAACGGTATTGTCGACAACAGCAAGCTTGAAATACCAAGCATGAGCTTTGAGGAGCCTGAAGATGCCGCACTGGAGGGGATTGATGCAAAGCTTTCCGGAGTGGCCCTGGCATACAGGGGGAGCTATTCCGACCTGGAGAATCTCCTGTCGCAGTTGAGAAACAGCCCCAAAAGACTTATCATAGAGCAATTATCCTTGGATAGGGAGGATCAGGATACTATCAACGGGCAGCTTTCCCTGAACTCAATAGCCATAGGAGGCAGTGCTGCACAAAAGGACGGCTATTTTTACACCAACGGTTACTCGGCACAGGGCAAGGCTGATCCCTTTGAAGCGTTCCAGGGCTATGTGGAGGTAGCGGTGGATCCCGGTCAAGGGAGCGAGGAAAAGAGGGCCTTGCTGTCCGATCTGGAATCCGATGCTGTATATTATATGTCAACCGATTCCGGTGTAACGGGAAATGTTGAAAGGATAGCGGGAGGCAAGTTCGGCAAAACCGCCATAAGGACTGAATTTTACATATCCACCGGCTATCAGCCGGAAAGGGCTTATGTGGTACTGGACGACCAGAATATCGATATCAAGTATCCTCCGCCGGAAATAGGGATCTGGGCATATTCCTACGGTTATTCCCCCGCCACGGTTGGAATGAGGTTCCGTAACCTGGACGGTGAAAAAATAGATATAAAGCTGACTGAAGGGGTCAACTGGATAGGCTGGAAATATATATCGGCTGCGCCTCCCCAGGATGTCAACCTGTATCCTTTGACACTTGACAGGGTTTATGTTGAGCTTGGACCAAACAAGGATGATTACGGCGTACTGCTTTTTGACCGTATTGAAGCAAGCTACCCGGAAAGCGATGAGAATGCGGTCGATCCTGACAATTTTGAGTTTTATGTGGTACAGCCGGGAGATACCCTTGCAGATATCAGTAAAAAATTCTACGGTACCGGGGCTCAGGCTGCAAAGCTGGCCAGGGACAACGGACTGGCCTCAAATGAGGTATTGGAGGCAGGCAAAGTGCTGGTCATCAGAAAATAACGGGAAAGGGTGATAGGGATGAAGTTAAAATTTAGAAGTATCGCAGCTATTATGGCTATATTGTTTACCTTGACGCTGTTTCCCGGAGCTTCGGTATTTGCCGCACCTGCCGATGAAGAGGATGGATACAGGGACGGCTACAGCGCAGGCTGGACAGACGGTATGGAAGCCGCCTGGGACGACCTGGACGAGGGCAACAGGAAAAGCTACAGCAAGGCATTGCCAAGTAACTCTGAAATAAAGGAAATGTACGAGCTGGATGAGGAAAGCAACGACTATGAGAAGGGCTTCCTGTCAGGCTACAGGGCCGGCTTCAGGGAGGGCTACGAATTCGGATATGAAAATCCCGAATCAGGGGCGGTATCACAGATACCCTATGATGAGGAATTAGGCTATTCAATGGGTGAAATCAACGGCAGACTGGATTATTTTGCGGGTAAGGACAATGCATGGAATCTTACCGTTCCTTCCAAGACGGATATCCTTTATATATTCGGACTTATTAAGGAATCTGAAGCTTACAAGAACGACTTTGTCGCCAATTTCAGAACCTTTTACAGGAAGGGCTATGAATACGGGTACAGAAGCGCAAAGTATGCACCCATGCAGACTGACCTGGAGCAGGGAGGCGAGGATGGAAAGCAATTCGGAGAGCTTTTGGGTGGGAACTACGGCAGAAAGGACTATTATGCCGGCTATTCCAGCCTATGGGACAGGAACCTTCCTAAAGATAGTGAGATAGAAGATTTGTTCCAGCTCAGGAAGGACTCTGAGGACTATAGGTATGCATTTCTTTCAGCCTTCAAGACAGCCTATAAGGCAAAGTATGAGGAAGCCTACAGAAAAGCAAATGTGGACAACAGCCTGCTGCTGTTCGGGCAGGGCTATGAGCATGGCAAGGAGGTCGGAACCATTAAGGGCGAAAGCCTGGCCAAGCTGGACCGTGCCATGAACCTGACCAATAATGATACAAGAAATAATATCAGTGACAAGGATATAATAAAGGAATTCATGCTGTTCAATGAGCATGTAAGGTACAGGGACGGCTTTATAAGCGGTTACAGGGAAGGTCTGAAGACCGGATATCTGAACGAATACCAGGGTGCAAACCTTGAATATGCATCAAACAAGGTAGTTACCGAAATCGTACCCATAAGCGGCGCGGAGGTAGCTTCCGGGGATGAGCTTGTGCTGCTGACCATAGAAAAAGGGATATTCTTCAACGATACTGTTGTTACAATAGACCAGATGGTAGAAAACAACAGTACTGTGAAGCTGCCCTCTTCAGACAGGATGACAAGGGCATCGGAGCTTTATACCGTATCCCTTTCCAACTACAGCGGAAGCATAAGGCCTGATAAGACCGTAGAGCTGAAATTCGATTACTATGGTCCTGACAACGGCGGAATATACAAGTATACCAAGGATGGCTGGACATATCTGCCCAGCAAGATCACCCAGGAAGGTATATCTACAAAAATCAGCTCTAAGGCCATCAACAAGAGCATCAATACCTATGCGGTATTTATAGATGAAGCGGCCTGGAACCCCCCCGACCTGAGAGGAAACTGGGCGAGGGACGAAATCATTGCATACCTGAGAAGAGGAATGGTAAATGCATTCCCGGACAAGACCTTCAGGCCTGACTTTCCACTTACCCAGGGCCAGGCAGTAGCCTGGATAAACAAAGTGTATAAGACCCAGCTGTCTGAGCCCAAGGCTCCAGACACACCTGTTACCTATACTGCACTTGAAGGACTGATGAAACAGGCAACAGGGAACAAGGATTTCCGCTGGTCGGTAATAGCAGAAAATATGGCTGTCAACAAGGATAAGAGGTCCAATAGCTACAGCTCAATGAGCAAAACAGTTACAAGAGCTGAAGCTATATACATGCTGTATTATTTGAATGAATAAAAGCAAAAATCAGCGGACATCTATCTCCGCTGATTTTTTTTCTATCATTCTGAACACATTGATGAAGTAGCTTAAGACTTTACCCTTCCCTCAGAGTGTGTCACTGCCTGCGTTCAGACACCATCGGCAGAGCCTTTGTTTTAACTGTTGCCCTGCTGCTTTCATAAATTATATTGCCGCTAATATCAAAGCCCTTGACGTAATAGGTATACGTCCCTCCCGGGTCCCGATTTCGATTTGTACAATTGTAAATTTAAGTATAATATGGAAGCGATTTTCACATATTGAAATTTATACAATATTATATTATTATATACAATATATGCATAATGTTGGGATGAAAGTATATTCATATATGATACAAAGGGGGATATGTCTATAGTCCGGATAATTGCGCGGGCCTGTCATAATAAAAGGGACAAGCCATAAGCAAGTATTACGGCAAGGGATAAGAA
>JAEXXN010000159.1 GCA_023405875.1 Bacillota bacterium
GAAATAGCCCATACTCATGAGCGGGTAGAGGGCATTAACCGGCATATATACAAACATATATAATGTTCCGACTAAAAGTAAGGCAAACAAGCCTTTATTTTCCTTCAAAGCCAGGAAGCCATTTTTCAGCTCTTCCTTGAAGTCCTTCTGCGATTGGTCCTGCCCCTTTTCCAATTCGGGAATGGACACAAAGGCTACCGTTATGCAAGCAACTGCCGCACCCAGCACATCAATTGCAATAATCAGGTTCAAGTCCCATATGGAGTATAAAAATGCTGCCAGAGCAGGGCTTACAATATAGCTTATCGATTGCAGCGATTGGCTGTAACCGGCACATTTGGTCAACTGGTCTTCCGGCACCAAAAGGGGTGTTACCGCACTTAATGCCGGAGAATGGAATGCCGTTCCTATACTGCGGATAAACAAGGCTGCCATAACCATCCAGACCGGCAGTTCCGCATACAAAGCAGTAAGGGCCAAGGCTGCGCCGGCGGCAGCAATAATCAGATCAGCGCCAATCATGATCTTCTTTCTGTCATGGCGGTCAACCAATACCCCGATGGCAGGCCCAAAGACCGCATAGGGCAGGAAGCCGACCAATGAAGCCATTGACAGCACCATAGCCGATTGTGTTTTTTCAGTAAGGTAAAAAATTATCGCCATTTGCAGGACGGCACTGGTGATCAGCGAAATTGACTGTCCTGCCCATATGGTATAAAATTTCTGCTTCCAATTTGAATTTTCTTTTATCATAGCTTTTTTCTCCTTGCATTTTTATTGTTGGTTTCATTCCGGCTTCACGCAATAAAAAAGCTTCTATAATAAAACACTTTAACAATCAAGGCAGCTTTTTTGAAACTCGCTTACGGGGCATGACAAATTAAGGTTAAATGGATGCCCCTGCTCGTTATAAAAAATGCAGGCTAAAGTCCGCAATAGGAGCTTTAGTCTGCATATCAACGTTAAGACGCACGAAAAAATATAGCCTTAGGCTATACCTCAGCAATATCCATGTCTCAATCCGTAAAATAAGCACAACAAAAAAGCCCACCAACGTGGATGTTTTACCGCTTCTTTATTGCCAACCTATCTTAAACGGATGGAAAACATACATATGCCTCCTTTAATAAATTAAAATTTCAATTTATTTTATCATAGGTAACATAATTCTGTCAATTTGCAGCGTTGTACAGCATTAGCTTTCAAACCCATATGAAGTAATGTAGAATTAACTGGTAAAGCTTTTACTTGCCGCCTTTATGTTTATTTGCATTTATTTTTGAAAAACTATTGACCCTTACGCTGCGGAAGGTTGTAGACTTTTTCCGAGAGGGGGAATGCGCTGATGTTGATAAAAATCGGTGAGGCTGCTTTAAGGTACGATATATCAAACAGAACACTCAGATATTGGGAAGAAGCCGGGATACTTACAAGTATACGTCCGGATAACGGGTACCGCTTTTATGATGATGAAAACATCACCAGAATAAAGCAGATTATGATGCTCAGGAAGCTAAGAGTCCCTATACAGGATATTCAGCGGATATTTGTTTCTGATGAGCTGTCCTGTGCCGTTGATGCTTTGCAAAGGCATCTGGAGGCTACCAGACATGAAGCTGAGGAATTAAATGCTTTAAGCTTGGTGCTGGAACGCCTGATAAAGGCTGTTGAATCCCGTAACAAGCTTTCTGAGGTGTTTGACTATCTTGATGTACCTGATAATGCAGCCATATCAGAACTTAAAAGTGCACTCCAAATCACGCTCTCGGAAAGGGATAATATTGTGCAGGATAATTCAGGCTACAGCAAAATCGGAAATGTGAGGATCGTCAGTTTGCCGAAGATGGTTATGGCATGTTACAGGGCGGAAGGCAGTGCTCCGGAAAAGGATTGTGCCGATGTGGTCAACAAGCTGATTGTTGAGAACTCTCTTTATGAGAAATATGGTTTCAGACACTTTGGCTTTAACAACCCGGACCCCCAGGAAGGCAGCCCGGTATATGGCTATGAAATGTGGGTGGTAGTCCCGGAGGATTTCATTGTACCCGGGCCTTTCCGCAGAAAGGAGTTTCCCGGCGGGCTTTTTGCCTCGATACCGACGCAGATGACCGTTATCGGTGAACGCTGGGGGCAGCTCTGGGATTGGGTCATGAATAATAAAAAATATGAGGTGGACTGGAATCCTGATATTGACCGGAGATATTTTGAAGAGTGCATAGATTATATTAGCTTTAACTCAGAGGAAACTGATGAGAACGATAAGCAGCTTGACCTGCTGGCTCCCATCAAGCCGAAAAAGGAATAAACATTGATACCGGGTACAGAGGTCAAACAATCATTTGGCCCTCTGTACCCGGTTGAATTATAAGCTGGTTCCGTTATAACATATGAATAGCTTCGTTCCGCAATCCAAGGACTGCTTCGCTGAAAGCTTCGCCCAGCGTAGGATGAGCGTGGATGGTGTTGGCAATATCCTGGGCGTTCATATTATGAGCTATGGCCAGGGCACCCTCATGGATCAGATCTGATGCATGAGGACCCATTATATGTACACCTATGATCTTATCTTCTTCTCCACTGGAGATAACCTTCACAAAGCCCTCCGGTTCACCCATGGCCAGGGCTTTTCCGTTTGCCCCGAACATAAATTTGCTGACCTTGTAATCCAGGCCCTTTTCCTTTGCCATTTCCTCTGTTAAGCCCACATAGGCAATCTGCGGATTGATAAATATACAGTCCGGAATCACATCCTGCCTTGCACCGGATGTAATGCCCATTATATGCTCAACCGCATGGATCCCTTCGTGGGATGCTACATGAGCCAGCATAATTCCGCCTATTACGTCCCCTATGGCATATATACCCTGAACATTTGTCTCGTAGTGCTTATTTACCTTGATGCCCTTTCCGTCATATTCAATTCCTAAGCCGTCCAGGTTCAACCCTTCCACTATAGGCTCCCTGCCGGATGCCATCAGGAGATAATCGGCATGCACCTCAATATCCTCATTCTTGCCGGCTGCTTTGCTTGAAGCTTTTATAACCAGCCCGTCCTCGCCTTTTGTAATTTCCTTTGCCCTTACCTCGTCATAAAGAATTATACCCTGCTTTTTCAATATTCTCGGCAATCTCTTTACTATATCCTTATCTGTTCTTTTTAAAAGAGTAGAGGATATGACCGAAACCTCCGAGCCCATGGCATTAAATATATATGCAAATTCAATTCCGATTACACCGCTGCCTGCCACAGCCAGACGCTTAGGTACCTCCGAAAAGTTCAATATGTCGTCGCTTGTGATAACTCCTTCCAGATCAGCTCCCGGTATATTGGGTATTGAAGGCCTTGAGCCTGTAGCAATAATAATATTCTTCGCAGTTATAGTCTTTTCTCCGCCATCATTTAAAGACACATGAACAGTATTTTTATCCTCTATCCGGCCTCGTCCTCTCAGAAGAGTTATTCCGCGTGCCTTGATGATCTTTTCTATACCTCCGACCAGCTTGTCGACCACGTCCTGTTTTCTTTTCTGTATCTGCTCCACATTGATTTCATAGTTATCTACCTTGATCCCGAAGCTGTCTATTTCCTTCAGGGTATTCAGCAGCTCAGCATTGGTATACAATGCCTTTGTGGGAATACAGCCCCGGTTGAGGCAGGTGCCTCCGATTTCTCTTTCTTCCACCAGGCTGACCTTTGCTCCCAGCTGTGCCGCCCTGATGGCAGCCACATATCCCCCTGGCCCTCCTCCGATAATCACAATATCATTTTCCATAATCTATCCACCGCCTATTCAATAATAATTGCCCGCTGATTTTTAGTATTTACCATACTGTATTGTATATAATTATACAATAAAATATTTGATACTAATATTCAATTTCTCTATAAATAAAATTTATAATATCGATATTGTGTATAGCGTTTTGGAGCCATAGGAGAAAACCATAGAAAAAACGCTCACAAGCATGAGCGTTTTTCCCGCCTTATATACTGAATTTACTGATACTCATTTGAAGCTCGTTTGCAAGATCTGACAATTGCGCTGCCGATTCTGCAATCTGTTGAATGACCGAGGCTTGCTCCTCAGCTGACGCCGCCACTTCCTCGGTGCCGGAAGCCGTCTCCTCAGAAATACTGGCAATATCGCTTATAGCTTCTCCGGCTACCTTTGCGTTTGAGCTTAAGGAATTTGACACCTCGGCAACACTTTTTATGTTGGTGCTGATATCAGCCACTACCTGCGATATATTTTCAAAGGCCTTTACCGTATCAGACAGAGCTTTTTCCTGGTCTCCAACAACAATTTTTGACCTCTCCATCTCTGTAACGGCAAGCTCAACACCTGATTGAACCTCTTTGATTATCACTTCTATTTTCTTTACGGACATATTGGATTGCTCGGCAAGCTTCCTTATTTCATCGGCAACAACAGCAAATCCACGACCTTGCTCTCCTGCACGGGCAGCCTCTATCGCAGCATTTAACGACAGAAGGTTTGTCTGATCGGATATGCCTTTTATAACCAACAGAATATCCCCAATTTCCTTTGACTTTTCCGAGAGCGAGCTTATTGCATCCGATACATTGGAAGATACCTGGGTACTCTCATCCATTTTCACGCTTTGATATTCTACTGATTTCTGACCTACTTCTACAGTATCCCTGGCTTTCTCCACCAGCTTTTCAGAGCCCAGCATGTCAATGACAATATGCTCCAGGCCTTCCACAACCTCAATGATCTTCATATTTCCCTTTTCAGAAGAAGCGGCCTGTTCATTTGCACCTTTTGCCAATTCCGATACTGTCGCCGCTACCTGCTCTGAGACTTTGCTCACTTCCTCAGAGGATGCCATCATCTCTTCCGAGGAGGCTGCCACATTTTCGCTCATTGAGCTCACCTGAGATATCAGGCTTCTTAAATTGTTGACCATATCCGCAAAATTCGAGCTGAGCAGCCCGATCTCATCCTTGGATTTGAAAACCCGGACCTTTTGTGCCAAATCCCCGGAAGCCACAGCAGCCGCTGCCTGTGATAGCTGCTTTATCGGATTTGCAATGGAACGGCTGAAGAAGAAGGTAATAACAGCTACCATAATAACACAAGCAATACCCAGTAAAAGAATTGTAACCTTAAACCCATTTATAGGGCTCATATAATCGCTTACTGTAGTGGCCGTACAAAGGTACCGCTACAACCATATTGGGCTGTCCTATAGCAAGTGAATTTGATACGTCTGAAACTGCTACATCGCTATTTTTAACGGCAGTTGTGTAATATTCCCTGCCCGTTACATCTATCCCTATTGATCCTCCGTCAATGGCATCCATGATTACTTTTCCTGTATGATCAGCATAGAACAGGTTTTCAAGCAGTCCATTACTTTTTGCCGAGAGCTCTTCAAGATGGCTTATGATAGACAGTTTTTTCTCATTTATTTCATCCGCATTGGCAGCTTCTTCTCCTTTGGAAATAGCTGTAAGCACACTTAATGCATTTGCTTCATAGGCTGTTGAATAGGCCTCTCTCTTTACCCCGTCAACTACCTGTTGAAGCAAGGTCAGTTTATTATCTGTGATATTTTGCATCTGAGCAATAGTCTGATCCTGCGTTGAACTGGTAAAATTAGCTACCCCAATATAACCTAATATGAAGATAGGGATTATAACAAGTAGCAGGCTGCCATACTTTACTCCAAGCCTGGACAGACATATAAAGGCTGCAGCACAAGAATGCTACAGCCTAAAAAGCTCCCCATTAAGAGGCTATTTACTACAGCAACCTGGCAATCATAGTGTAAAAACACCTTAGACCCACGGCTTTGCGTCCTTGCTTTTCAACAAGTTTGCCCATTTTGTGCACTTTTGTGCACTTAGTTATTTGTTTAACATTTGTTAACAATGTCGCTTTTAGTATAATAATACACTATTTTGTAAAATATTGCTATATTACTTTCCAATAGCATTATTCGTATTTTATAATAAATCAACTCGTTGTGCCGGTTGATAACGATTGTAAGGCTCCGATTCTTCATGGATGCTTTCTTCGGCCTCAGCTTTGTAAAAGGAACCGGCAGTTACATCCACGCTGTAGGTATTTATTAAGCAGGTTTGATTACTATTAGTCATATTTTTATATTTTTTCATTCTTTTAGTTGCTATGATATCGATTTTTATATATAATAGTAACAATATTATTTAAATGTAAAGCAGGAGGGGTATTATGGACGCAATAGATATTAAAATACTGGAGCTTCTGGAGGGCAACGGCAGAATGTCCCATGAGGAAATAGGCAAGAGGCTTAATCTGTCAAGACCGACGATACATCAAAGAGTATCAAGGCTGGAGGAAAGTAAGGTAATCAGGCGCTATAATACCGAAATCAACTGGAGTAAGGTTGGGCAGGACATCAGGGCTGTCATATTCATTAATATAAGGACTTTGGATTTTGATAAGACAATGGAACAGATATTAAACCTGAAAATTGACAGACTAACTATAGAGAAGTGCTACAGAATAACCGGGCAATGGTGCATCATGCTCAAAATAAGGGCAAGTCTTACAGAACAGATAACTGTGCTTCACGATGAGCTGCTGAAGATCGAAGGAATGCTGGATACCTTTACAATGCTCATACTGTCGGAAGCTAATAAGAAAGGAGAACAAAGCAGTGAATAACAGCATATTGAAGGAAATAAGCTTCAAAAATGAAAAAATCCTGGGATACTTGCCGGGAAGTCCGGAAAGGCTTGAACTGGAAGCTGAGCTGTCGCGTATGAAGGCTTCCTTTGTTGATATACCGGTCATTATAGGCGGTAAGGAGATTCGGACAGGAAATAAAGGACAATGCTTGATACCTCACGATAACAAACGTGTGATCGGTGAATATCACAAGGCAGGGAGCAAAGAAGCTGCAATGGCTATTGAAGAAGCCTCACGGGTAAAAGCAAGTGGGAAAACCTGCACTGGGAAGCCAGGGCAGCAATAT
>JAEXXN010000161.1 GCA_023405875.1 Bacillota bacterium
CTCCGGAGCTGCGCCTTTACACGGGCAACAAGCTCCAAAGGGCGAAACGGCTTGGTTATGTAATCATCCGCACCTAGTGTTAATCCGGTAATCTTATCAATTTCTTCTTCTTTAGCAGTCAGCATGATAACAGGGAAATTATGTTTTTCCCTGATTTTCCGGCAGAGAGTAAAACCATCAATATCCGGCAGCATGACATCAAGTATCGCAAGCTCTAGCTGTTCCGACTCAACACACCGGAGCGCATCCTGACCGTTATAAAATTTGTATATTGTAAAACCTTCATTTTTTAAATAAACTTCAATCAGATCCGCTATGGACTGCTCATCGTCTACAACCAAAATATTGATACTCATAAGTTCTATCCCTTCTTCCTGATTAAACATGCATTATTATTATAGTACTGCAAAACAAAAATTTATATCATAATAATTTTCTTAATAAAACCTTAAGGTTTTATTAAGGAACAACTTAATAATAACTTTCCATCTCCGGATTTCCTTAGCTCATATCGGGCAGCCTGTCCAGCATGTACTTTTTCAGCACCGGGTATACATAGAAGTTGGTAATCAAGCCTATTAAGCTCATTGTTATGAATGGGAACATCAAAATTCCCACCGCAGGGAGCAGTAACAGCGGCAATAGAGCCAATAAAGAGCATAGGGCTAGTATCCCCAGATTGGGAAAGAACCTGATTATAGAAAATATAAAAGCATTTTTATATATCTGTTTGACTGAAAGCCTGAAGGTAATCAGCATCGGATAGATATACATATGCATCATCACATAGATGATGAAAAATATTATGACAAAAAAAGCCGCTGCAGTCTGAAGCATGTTTTTTTCGCTTATTCTCATATAAAAGCTGATATCAATTCCAATAATAAGCACCACAACCAGGTCAATAAGACATATGAGGCTGCTTTGTCCTGCATTTTTAACGGCATGCTCCTTAAAATCCCCCCATAAAAACGCATGCTCTTCACGGGAGAAATTCCTTAATACGTAAGTAAAGCCTGCCTGTGCGGGGCCGGCTGTCACAACCGGTATACATACCAGGACAGCACCGGCTGCAAAGTAAAACATCAATTCATAAATGCTATTGCCTGTCATAACTGTGCTTTTATTCAGCATCGGCAGAAAAAACTGTGCAACCAGGGGCATCACTATCACTGCAGGCAGGTTGAATAAAAGGAACAGCATATTGAGCTTGACAAGGTGCCAGAACTTGCGCAGGAATATATCAAAGAAAATGACAATCCGGGGCTTAGGCGGAGCATTTTCGGGAATACCCGGACCCGGTTTTGTGTAGTCGAAAAAAACAAAGATACCTGACATAAGAAATTCATTCCTTTCAAAAGGATGCGGCATTCGGAACGGCACAGAGGCCGTTCCCTACATACAACACATGACAATTGGTATATTGTAGGGAACGACCCCCGTGTCGTTCCGCACCTATGCGGCGCAATCTTCTACTTTTGCGACAATCCCATTTGTTTTTGTTATTACATTATACCGCAGGCTTACCTATTCTCCAAGATAGGTATTTACCCTTCCCTGTATCAGCTTTGCAGTTTCTTCTGCTGATTTATCCCCGTTGAAGAACGCTTTTGCCTCATCCCGAATGATATTGCCGATATTCGGATCTGTATTGGCATAAGTATTCAGCCCTGAAATAAACTTGTCTATATAGTCGATATCCGCTTGAGTCATGGCTGCCGGATTTAATGAAATCTCGCCGGGGCCCTCCAGCTTCAGCATTATTTTCCTTGTCATGCCTTTTGCTGTATCTATAACCTGCTGTGCTTTCTGCTGCTGTGCAGTTCTGTTTATCGGGAAACCGCCAATGGCGATACCTCCTGATGCCCCGTCTTTCCCTTGCGACCCCTCTTCCTGCAGTGACAGTACTTGGATTTCATCGGACAAAAGCACCTTCAAAAATTCCCAGGCTATTTCTGTATGTTTGGAATTTTTGTTTATGGCATAAAGCGAATTTGTCGTAAACATCCTCGAAGCGGAATCGCCTGCAGAAGGAATATTGTAAAGGCTTAAATGGTCATTAAGTGCAGATTTCATAAACCAGTACGTAAAATAATCATCGATATTGCATGGATAGAAGACTATCGATCCTCTGCCCGCAGCATCCAATATCGAAACCGTATCTGTTTGTACATTGCTGTTGACAAGCTTTTCATCACTAAAAGCCTTCACTGTATTCAGCAGGTCTATGAAGCCCTGGTCAGTAAAGCCGGCTTTCTTGTTATCAACGTCAATGTAATTGCTGTAGCTGCCGCCGGTAAAGAGGTTCAGCATATCCATAGAGCTTACGCCGGGTAATGCCGCCCGGTTGCCCGCACCGGCTCCGACCTTCTGAGTAACTTTCTCCGAGGCTGATTTGAAATCACTCCATGTCCAGTGATCATCATCAATTTTTATTGCTTCCTGGTCAAGTATCTCCTGATTTGCCATCATAACATTGAAGTTAAAGCTCATGGGCAGAACATACAGGCTGCCGTTGGTTTTCAATGCATCGAAGATATTGGCGTAATATTTACTCATATCAAAGCTGCTGTCTTTAGCCATCAGCTCACCTATATCAGCCAGTACATTTCTATCCATATAGT
>JAEXXN010000205.1 GCA_023405875.1 Bacillota bacterium
GGTATGAAAAGGGTATAGATCCGGAGCTTGCCGGAGTTGCTCTTGACAGGGCCTGCCACCTGGTTGAACAACTGGGAGCAGGTGAAATCGTAGGCGGTATGATAGACATATATCCGGCTCCCAGGGAGCAAAGGAAGCTGAGCCTGAATGTCGATAAGGTCAACCGCTTTATCGGAGTAAAGGATATTACACAGGAAATGATCATAAATTACCTTACCCCTTTGGAATTCAAGGTAGAGATGAAGGGTGACCTGGAAGTGACCGTACCTACCTTCAGAGAAGATGTTGAAGGCAGCGCTGATCTGATGGAAGAGATTGCAAGGCTTTATGGTTATGACAAAATACCTGTGGATCTTATGGATACCACCTTTACACAGGGCGGCGGCAGCTACAGGCAGAAAATAAGGGATATGGCAAAGACCAACATGGCTGCACAGGGACTTTTTGAGGTACTGACCTATTCCTTCGTCAGCCCCGGAGTATACAACAAAATAAACCTCAAAGCAGAAAGTCCTTATAGAAATGCCATAAAGCTGGTCAATCCCCTGGGAGAAGACCAGAGCATAATGCGAACCACTATTATTCCCAATATGCTGGAGGTAATATCAAGGAACCTGAACAAAAAGGTGGCGGAAGCACAGTTCTTTGAGCTTTCCAAGGTATACCTGCCCGACCCGTCCAATCCTGAGGGGCTGGCAAAGGAGAGGGAAACTCTTACCGTCGGAATGTATGGAGCTGTGGATTTCTTTGATCTGAAGGGTGTTATAGAGAATCTGCTGGAAGAGATGAACATAACCAAATACAGGATATTGTCCTCCAATAATGACAGCATGCATCCCGGGAGAACAGCAGAGCTACTGATAAACAACAGGAGGATAGGCTGCCTGGGTGAGGTGCATCCTGATGTGCTTGACAAGTATGATATACAGGAAAGAGTTTATGTTGCAGAGCTTAATTTTGACGAGATCATTGAGCAGAGCGATATGAACATAAAGTACAGGACTCTGCCCAAGTATCCTTCAGTCGCAAGGGATATTGCCATAGTAGTAACCGAAGAGATCACCGCAGGGCAGGTAGAGGAGATCATAAGAAACAAGGGCGGCAGGCTGATAGAAGAAGTTACACTCTTCGATATATACAGGGGGAGCCAGATAGAGGAAGGCTACAAGAGTATGGCATACTCCATTGTATACAGGTCTGATGAAAAGACCCTGTCGGAGGAGGATATTACCAAGGTTCACAACAAGATCGTGAATTCACTTGTGAACCAGGTAGGAGCAGTACTGAGGATGTAATTGTTGGGCGGCCGCAGGCCGCCTTTTCTTTTTTATAACGAATAGGGAAATATAAATTACCTTAGTGAACCATTTGACCTGAATGAGTTTCAAAAAAGGCTTCCTTGGTTATTAAAATGCTTTATATAGAAGCTTTTTTTATGATTATTTCACCAAATGTTCACAAAATCTTCACAGTTACCCCGCGAAAGTTCAATATTTTCTGATAATATAGAAGAGTAAGTGTATTTTTATACATAGGAGAGATTCTGTATGAACAAAATCATTGAAGTAAGGGATCTGAAGAAGCATTTTGAAATCACCCCGGCAGGCAGTCCGTATAAAAGCTACGTCAGAGCGGTAGACGGAGTATCCTTTGACATACTTGAAGGAGAGACCCTGGGACTGGTTGGAGAAAGCGGCTGCGGCAAATCGACTACAGGCAGGCTGATCCTGCGCCTGATAAAGCCGACCTCCGGAGAGATATTCCTGGAGGGAAGGGACATATATGATATTTCTGAGAAGGAGTTAAGGCGTATAAGGAAGGATATACAGGTGGTGTTCCAGAATCCCTATTCTGCCTTGGACCCGAGGATGACCATCGAGGATATACTTTCAGAGCCCTTGAGCATACACAAAATAGTATTCAAGTATGATTATGACAAAGAAGTCAGAAGGCTGTTGGACCTGGTTGGGCTCTGTGCAGAGGATGCAAGGAAATTTCCCCATGAGTTTTCCGGAGGCCAGCGCCAGAGGATAGGCATAGCCAGGGCAATTGCCGCAAGGCCGAAGTTTATAATATGTGATGAACCGGTTTCAGCCCTGGATGTATCAGTCCAGTCACAGATATTGAACCTGTTGGATGACCTCCAGAAGGAGCTGAAGGTATCTTACCTTTTTATAGCCCATGGCCTCAATGTTATAAGGCATGTATCAAACAAGGTAGGGGTTATGTATCTTGGAAAAATCGTTGAATCAGGCAGTGTTGAGGAAATATTCGACAGCCCGCTCCACCCTTATACAAAGGCTTTGCTGAGCTCCGCCCCGGTGCCGGACCCCTTCAGCAGGAGGGAAAGGGAGGTGCTGAAGGGAGAGATACCAAGTCCTGTATCTCCACCCGGGGGCTGCAGCTTTCATCCCCGCTGCCGGTATGCAATGAATATATGCAGGGAGAAAAAACCGTTTATCCAAGCTGTTATAGGCGAACATAAGGTTTCCTGCCACCTGATGGATCATCCTCAGACTTACGGGAGGGGTTAGCTTGATGAACAGGATCAGATTTGCTTTAAGAAAAATAATTCCGTCTGTTATTATATTTTTTATTTTTGTATATATTACAGTGCTGTTGTGCTATATTCCTGGGGATTTTACCATAACTGCAGAGAACGGAAAGCTAACCCCCTCCCATATAGGGGTCTTAATAATAAAGAATACAAATGAGAAATTCATTTCGCTCCTGAAGCTTGACCTGGGAAGCACGGGGAAGGACTGCAGGTCTTTGAATTATCTCGTAACTGATACGCTGAAGAACTCCATGACCCTGCTGACCGGAGGATTCATACTTGCAGTGCTCCTGGGCATCCCCAAGGGGATAATGGACAGCAAGCGCGGAAGCTCAAAGGAAGCCGGGCTGAAGGTGCTGGGTACCATAATACCCATTTCTCTTCCCGATATTATGATAATTGCACTTCTGCAGCGCCTTGCGGTATTTCTTAATAAACAGGGTATAGAGCTCCTGCGGGTAGGAGGCTATGGTACCATAAACCATATGCTGCTGCCTGTACTGGCGCTTTCAATACTTCCGGCCTGCTACATAGCAAGGATAACCTCTATGTCCATTGATAGCTGTTACCGGCAGGATTTTATCAATGCTGCAATAGGCAAGGGCTGCTCTCAGGGGAGAGTATTGTGGAACCATGTTATGAGGAATGCCGTGCCGTCCATTATAGACGGCCTTCCTGCAATTACATCAATAATAATAGGAAATCTGCTTGTGGTGGAGAATGTTTTTTCCTATCCCGGGCTGACCCAGGCACTTGTAAGCTTTTTTGGCAAATATGAAAGGGATGGGCTGATAGCAAGCATCATCCTTATAGGTGTAATCTATTTTATAACCGATGCTCTGTTCAGCCTGCTCAAATGGGCGGTAGTCAAGCCTCTCAGGGAGGACAACCTATGAAGAATATAATTGAGGTGTATAAGAGGCTGAACATACCCCTTGCTGCCGGTGTTATAATTGTTGCCCTGCTGTTTTTCTCCAGTTTTTATCCTGAGTTTTTCACCCCCTCCGATCCCTATGGCAAGGAGAGGCTGGATTTTGTATTTATTGATGAGGAGCTGCAAATTTTTGAACCCCCTGTGGCTCCCTGCGCAGAATATCCCTGGGGTACCGATGCCTTTGGGGCTGATATGAGAAGCCTTATATTTTACGGCAGTAAGCTGACGATTTTCACTGCAATCCTTATTGCCTCCGGAAGGCTTGTAATAGCGCTTCCCCTGGCGATACTGGCAGGCTACAGGAACCGCCTGTCAATATGGATCATCAGGCAGTTCGGTATAATGTTCAATGCTTTCCCGCTGATAATCATTGCCATGCTTTTGAGCAGGATAAAGCTGATGCAGGATATTTTCAAGGAACCTATAAGCGTAGTGGCATATATCTTGATATTCTTCGGCTGGAGCAGGCTGGCAAACCTTCTCAGGGAGAGGGTGGCTGAAATACTCAATGAGGATTTTATTGAGGGCGAGATCGCTATGGGGAAGAATAAGCTGGAGGTAGCCCTTCAGAATATAATACCTCACCTGATTCCAACCATTGCGGTAATGTTTTTCCTGGAGATCGCGCAGGCACTGCTGATACTGTCCCAGGTGGGAGTATTCGGATTGGTTGTAAATGGAGGAACCGTTGATGCAGCAGGGGACTTCCGCATTCCCTTCGAGGTGGAATGGGCGTCGCTGCTTGCTTCTCCACAGTGGCCCCTGTCTATCGGCAGGTACTGGCTAGTACTGTATCCTGCCGCAGCCTTTGCTGTAAGCATCATAGGCTTCAACCTGCTTGGGGAGGGGCTGAGGCTTGAGCTTGACAAAAGGGATTCAAGAGTGATCACCTGGATAAGGGGGATTCCGGGCTTTCTCTCTCCGGCAAGGCTTATATATGAAATCAGGAATATTGATGTCTACAGGGCCAAGGTACGCAGAAAGCTGGCCTTCTATGCCGTAATACTTGTAATTGTGTTCTTCCCCCAGGCCGGCAGCAGATACGGCTTTGACACAGCCAATGCAATGAGTGCTATAGGTGAGCTTTCAAAGGAAGAATACGGCGGCAGGAAAGCAGGAAGCGGAAGCAATCAGAAGATAGCGGAATA
>JAEXXN010000267.1 GCA_023405875.1 Bacillota bacterium
AGCGGGAACTCAGGGCTTCCTTGTATCCTACACTTATGTGGACGTTGCTCCCGTAACAAGTGCAGCCAGTACCTACGATACCAGGGTAATTGTGACAGCTGTTACCAATGTTACTTCTGCAGATACCGGAGCAAGTATAGGAATGAATATTATAACCTTTACACCTTAGGCCAGTGAAACAAACAAATAGGATGAATCAATGGAAATTTAAAGTTTGAATCTTGAAGGCTTTTGTATTGATATATGAAAGCCTTCAAGAGCAAATTTATCAAATATAACGAAGCAAAATCGGGTAGGTTTTTGCAAGTGTGCAAAAACCCTCATTAAAATCTTGTTATAAGAGGTGAATATATGATAACCGTCAGCTTATGTATGATAATTAAAAATGAAGAAGATGTAATAGCTAGGTGCCTGGAGTCAGTAAAAGGCGTAGCAGATGAAATTATTGTAGTAGATACGGGTTCTACTGATAAAACAAAGGAAATAGTGAGCAAGTATACCGATAATATTTTTGATTTTGAATGGATCGATGATTTTTCCGAAGCGAGAAACTTTTCATTCAGCAAGGCAACCCAGGAGTATATTATGTGGCTGGATGCAGATGATGTTTTGTTGCCTGAGGATATAGAAAAGTTCAAAGAGCTGAAAGAAACACTGGATACTTCTGTAGACTCGGTTACTATGAAATATAACATAGGTTTTGATGAATACGGCAATGTAACATACAGCTACAGAAGGAACCGGCTGGTCAGAAGGGACAAAAACTATAAATGGATCGGCTTTGTCCATGAGTATTTGGAGGTTTCCGGGAAAATACTGAACAGCGAAATTGCAGTAACCCATAAAAAGGCTAAGCACTCATCCGGACGGAATCTGGAAATTTATCAGAGAAAATTAGGGGAAGGGGTTAAATTCACACCCAGAGATATACTGTATTATGGGAACGAACTATATGATCATATGCTTTATGAGGAAGCGCTTAAATACTATAATGAATTTCTGGATTCCAAGCTGGGCTGGGTGGAAGACAATATCAAGGTATGCAGAAAAATTTGCGATTATTACAGAGCTCAGAAGAATGAAGAAGAGGTAAGAAGATACGCATACAAAACCTTTGAATATGCTGCTCCGAGAGCTGAAGCCTGCTGCAGGCTTGGATTCTCATTCCTTCATGAGAAGAAGCTCCATCAGGCGGTATTCTGGTATGAGCTTGCAACAAAGCTGGAGAAGCCAAAGGATAGCTGGGGGTTCTTTGATGATTCCTGTTGGACCTGGCTGCCTCATTTGCAGTTGTGTGTCTGCTATGACAAGCTGGGGGATCGTCAGCTGGCTTTTGAGCATAATGAAATTGCAGCGAAATACAGGCCGAAGGATGAAAGGATACAATATAACAGAAGGTATTTCAAAGGGCTTGGAATAGAGTAAATAAAACAAGCTGCCACGGAGCTTTCCGAATGCAGCTTTTTTTATTTACTCCCATTTTTTCAGGGTAGGAGCTTCATCAAGTATTGACTTGTATTGCTCCAGGATCCCATACTTGCCTTCCGGGTCCAGGCTCATATACCTTTTATACTTTTCAGCCCTCAACTGTGGGGTAGACCAGCCGTAGTGCTTTAATCTCACATAGCAGACGCAGCCTTTAAGGCTGAAAATGTTCTCGGGTATCCCGCCGCAGTGAAGGGGGGCATCCTTCCATTTATACTCAAAATCCGGCCTGTATCTGAGCAGGAGCACCCTGTAACGCTTGTGAGCGTGCCAGTAGGTGTCCTCCCTGTAATGCTCGGGATCCCACATGTCATAAAATCTGAAAGCGTAGTAATCGAAGTCCGGTTGATCGATAAGCCGTTTTATGACATTTTTAATGGAGTCTTCAAATATCTCATCTGCGTCGAGACATAATATCCAATCTGGATTTTCAGCAACAGTAAGGTCCCAGAGTTGTTTTCTCAGGACCACCTCATTGCTGAACTTATGCTCTTTATTTGATACTATCTTGCAGGGGATATCCTTCAATACTTCTTTACATACCTCGACAGTATCATCCTCGCTGGCATCATCAAGAATAACCGCATTATCTATATATTGTGCAGCGTGGGACAGCATATCCCTTAGAAACTTACCGCTCTCATTTCTCACAAGCAATGACAGCGTAATTTTGTTACCTTCCGACTTGCATATCCATTTGGGTTCCTTTGGCTGCCTGCACTTTTGCTTATAAGCTTCAATTCCGTCAATATCCTCTTGCCGGTAGATATGATAGGCAGGGCAGTTGGTATCGACATAGAGCTTGAAGCCCAATGCAGCGGCTCTGACACAAAAATGTCTGTCCTCTCCCCAGAAGGATAAATTATATATTTCGTTGAAGCTGACACCCGCTTTTAAAGCGGTGCTGCTTATAAGCGTACATGCACCCAGCCCGCCGACTTCATAAAGCCCCGGGGTTTTAAGCTGCTCCAGGAACTGCTGGTATCTGCGGTTGGATTCTGTACTGTCAATTTGTTCAAGCCTTTTTTTGGGTACAAGGCCATAATGGTCGTACAGCCAGACCTGGGGAAGAGGAATGGAATTCTTGTGCCACTTTGTCCAGAATATCTCTGAGACTATATCCTTTTCGTCGCTTATCAACTGATTAAGGGTATCAGGATGAAGTATGATATCTGAATCAACAAGAAACAGATAGTCATAAGCATTGTTTACGGCATGGCTTAGCATTCTATTTTTATAATCTGCCACCTTCCAGATAAGGTTTTCCTTCCAATGGTGGGTATCTTCAGTTCGTACATATGCGCCGGATCTATCTCCTTGCTCCAGGACGACACTGCCGGTGCAGCCTTGGCAGAAGTCGTTGAGCTTGCTTGAAGAAACGGGATTTTCACTATCATCAATAAAAAAATAGTCGATAGACATATTCTGGGTTTTCAACTCTCTCAGGGAGTCCAGAAATTCCTCCAGGATATCGGGCTCCTGCCTGACAGGGCTGCCGATCAGGATCCTTTTATATACTTCCATTCAAATACCTCGCTTTAAACAATACTATATTTATCGAATTTTTCTGTATTGTTTTTCTCGTCGTCTTCCTCAGCAAAGCAGCCGTCAAAGTAGGGGTCAATGCGTTGCACCTCAAGAATGGCTTTTCTCACAGCCTGCATATACGGGTTATGGATGACCGGCTTATGAGCATTCCCGAACATGAATACGCAGGAGGTTTTGCTGCATATTCTGAAGCCGCAGTGATGATACAATATAAGAGGAGAGTCGTCTATATAGATTTTTTCTCTCCGGCGTGTAAACTTTTTTTTGGCCTCGTTCCAGGGAGCTATATTTACTCCGGGGGTTTCAATAATGTATATATCATCCTTAAAGTATTCATACATAAGCTCCAGGTACTTCTGATCCCCGAATTGCCCGGTGACAGTCGTGTCATAGCACCAATCAATGCATCGGGCCTTCCACCAGGCCAGGCATCCGATTCCCATCCTGCTATTCTTGAAGCTGATGAAGCCTGAGTTATATATCCCCACATCCTTTTCCATATACTTGAGTTCATCGGAAAAATTATGCCTGGATAACAGCACCGAGACGGATTTTCCTTTTTCAAAAACACATAAGGGGTTGTTGTAAAAGAACATATCTGCATCAAGGTAAGTCAATCTATTTATAAAATTATATTGCTTGAAGATGTGCAGCATAAATACCGGCTTAAGTGTCCAGCAATACTCGTTGATTGTTCTGGAGGCTTTTACTTTTAGTAATGCGTCATCCTCCAATTCATTAAGCAGAGTCAGATGCATATGCTTAAATCCGATTGCGCCGAGAACCCTTGCTGTATCATCATCCATACAAAGAACATACATTTCAAAACGTTTGAGATTTTTTTCAACAGAATAATACAAGGCTATAAACTGGTATAATCTTGAACTGGAGACAATATTGCAGAAATGCATATCCTGAGCACCTCCTTTAAAAAGCTTCTATTTTTTCATACCCTGTTAATCATAGTTCCTCATTTTAGATAATGCCTGCACGACGGCAGGCTTTCAGGCCTTATATTTTATAACGGGCAGGAACGCATAAATTTCCTTAATATACTACTTGGCCTGAAGAAGTTTCAAAAAAGGCTTCTCTGGCTTTAAAATGCTTCAATAGAAGCCTTTTTTATTTTCCGCCAATCACGTATGATTGCCGATTATTTCCATATGAATATTGGAGGTGAGTCTTCTGTCTGCAAACCCTTCCGTGAAATCCGGAAAAACGCTTTCTACAAGGTCCACCTGTTTTGCCAGGTTAAGGATGTAAGGAATATATATGAGCTTATTTGCGTTTTCCTCTATACGGAAAAAGGTTGAGAGATTATATTCATTTCTGCTCAAAATACTGAGGCCGGAAAAATGATAGAATATCAATCTGTCTTTATTAATATAAACATTTCCTTCGGTGCCGGTCACCCTGAAGCCTTTAATATTCCATTGGGCTACGTTTGCGCCTTTTGTAACAACGCAGTGTACATTATTGAAAAGCAGCGGCCATTTTTCCACATATTTCTGATCACCGTATACCCCTTCAGCAGGATTTGCAATAATAGGACAGTTTTCCAGGCACCTATTCTTCCACCACAGTACCGCCGAATATGCTTCACCATCGTTTTTGCAGCATACAAAGCCGGTATTGAACCTTCCCGAAGTTTCATAGGAGGATAAAAACTCATATGAATTGTTGTGATCAGTCAGGAACAGGGAAGCAGAGGGAGCCTCACCTATGATCCCGATAGGGTCTGAATAAAAGTACAGATCTGCATCCAGGTGCGCAAAGTACCGGGTATCCCTATAGACATTCATTACATACTCAAGAAAATAGGGTTTCAGGGTCCAGCAGTATTCGTGATGGCTTCTGTTCCGTTTGGCCTGCAGCAGGTCGTCTCTTTCCACATGAGATATTGACAACAAGGTTATATTTTTCAAAGGCAGCTTTGTAAGTATCCTGTATGAAGCCGGATCGGAACAAAGTGCAAATAAATGATAATTATTGCAATGCTTCTCAAGGGAATCCTGCATTGCAAGAAATTTATACAAATATTTGAAGGATACGACGGATGAAAAGTGAAAGTCTCTCATATCGGTTCCTCCTAATACCGGCCTATTTTGTAGTACTTTGCTCTGTCTCTAAAATGACCTTCTACAAAGTAACCGTTAAAGCCGGGTATTATTTTTTCTATATCCGAAATAACCTCCTGCAGCACTAAGGTATAGGGAGTATGAATTTCAGGAATAAGCCTTTGACTGCCCACCAGCAGGGCAAAGTTATTTTTGTCTATCAACCTTAACCCGCAGTAATGATAGCATAT
>JAEXXN010000274.1 GCA_023405875.1 Bacillota bacterium
GTTCCGCAGTATTGATATAAAGACAGCCAAGTTGAGCAACCAACAATACTCTGGGCAAAATCTGACAGCTCAGCAGATAAGTATATTGCTTCTGCTGGACAATCAAGGTGCTATGCGAGTAAGTGATATAGGAAGGGAACTTAATATGGTAGACAGTAATGTTTCTGCCATATGCTCCCGTTTAGAGCACATGGGGCTTATAGAGCGGTTTCGCCAAAAGGAAGATCAACGGGTCGTAAAGATACAATTGACAGCAGCTGCACAGGATAAGATGGACGGGATAAAATCAAAGGTTGCAAAATTTCAGGATTTAGTTTTTAAAAATGTTGCAGAAGAGGATTTAAAACACATTGTTCTTGGGCTTACAAAATATAACAATTTATTGGATCTCGCATTAATGCAGGAAAGCCTATAAGTTTCCGTATTGCTTCATATGAAAGGGTGAAATTAATGAAAACAATTTTAATTACAGGTGGAACAAGCGGAATTGGTAAAGGGATCGCCATGCATTATTTAAAAAACGGACATCGTGTCATCGTAGCTGGAAGTTCAATTGCAAAAGGGGAAGTATTTTATGAGGAAGCCGGAAAACTTGGCGCACGGGAGAGGGCGATCTATATCAAAGCAGATTTAAGCTTGGTAAAAGAAAACCGGCGGCTCATAGAAGAAGTCAGAAGCAAATTTTCTTCTCTGGATGCATTGATCCTTTGTGCCCAATACCAGAAAAAGCGCAAGGCAGCTGTTAAAACAGAGGAAGGCTTTGAATTTTCTTTTGGGCTTTATTATCTGAGCCGCTATATACTCAGCTATGGATTGAGGGATTGTCTGGAGAATTCATCGGAACCTGTCATTATCAATGTCTGTGCCCCGGGTATGAAGGGAACAGTTAATTGGGACGATTTGCAGGCTGAAAAAAATTATAACAGTATCAAGGCGATCATGCATGGGAGCAGGCTGAATGATTTATTGGGCGTTTCCTTTGCAGAAAATAATAATGGGACAAAAATAAAATATATACTGTTCAATCCTGGTGCCGTTCAGACCGGTGGGGCTATGGAAGCCTTTGAACAGCCGGTACTGAGGGCTGCAACTAAAATGCTGTATAAAATAATAGGAAAACCCGTAGAAAAAGCAATTGAACCAATTATTAAACTCTTGGAAAACCCTCCCTCAGCGCCTTTAGTCGCTTTTATTCAAACCAAAGAAGTGAGTCTGGCTATGGGAGCTTTTGACAAGGATAATGCCAAAAAACTCTATATAATAACCCAAGGCTTGCTTCAGAATTGATAAACCGACAGAATTTTAAAGCCGGGGTCCCAAAACATAAATTTCATAAATGAAGGCTAAGGCATCGGAACCTAAAATTCTGATGCTTTTTTTCTTCGGCTTTGTGCATTACCCGTGTGAATGGTAGCAAGTGTTATTCTTCAGCATATTTGTAACACTTTTACCTCATGAATCATATATTAGCCAAAGGAAACATTATTTCCGGCCCCTAACAAAAATGAAACGGAATGATTTAATTTTAAGTTTATGCTCCTCTTGCCAAAAACAAATTTCAGGCGTATAATAATATAAAGTTTAGGTATACCTAAAAAATGGAGGGACGCAGGATGACACCAAACAAAGAGGACTATATGAAAGCTATATATAAGCTGGGTGGATCGGAAGAGCTTATCAGCAACAAACAAATTGCTGAGGCCCTTAAAATAGCTCCCGCTTCGGTCACTGAAATGCTGGGTAAGCTCAGCCGTGAAGGACTGATCCGCTACGAACCGTATAAGGGCTCACGCTTGACCCCGGACGGGTTGCAGGTTGCTATCTCATTGGTGCGCGGACACAGGCTGTGGGAGGTGTTTTTGATGCGCCATCTGGGCTATTCCTGGAGCGAAGCTCATGAGGACGCAGAGCTTCTGGAACACATCACGCCCTCCCGTCTGACCACCAGGCTCGATAAGTTTTTGAATTATCCCGCCTATTGTCCTCATGGTAATGAGATACCGCATGCCGACGGGATGACCAGCACCAGCCCGTTGAAAACACTAAGCCGGCTATCTCCTGGAGAAGCCTCGCATATCCGCAGGGTGACAGAAGAAAAAGAGCTGCTTGATTATCTTCAGGGAGCAGGAATAAAAATCGGAAGCGCTGTCACGGTTGTCTCGGCCGGTGCGTACGAAGGCCCGCTGACACTTGAACTGGATGGCAAACAGGTTCAGATCAGTTATAAGGCCGCCTGTAAAATCTATGTGGATGAGACATCGCGGCCATAACGCGAATAATATGAAATCCTTATAGGAGGTTTGTTATGAGTCGAAAGGTTAAAATTTTAGTTGGAATGGTAATGAGTTTGATATTGTTGTTTGCAGGCTGCTCACAGCCTGCAGCCAAATTGGATACCGCTGATGACACGTTGAATGTTGTGGCAACGACGACAATGCTTGCGGACCTGTCCGGAATCATCGGCGGAGAGCATGTCGCCGTAAACGGCTTGATGGGACCGGGGATTGATCCCCACCTGTACCAGGCAAGCGCAGGTGATGTAACGCTGATGCAGAAGGCGGATGTTGTGGTTTATAACGGGTTGCATCTTGAAGGGAAAATGGGGGAAATATTTGAAAACCTTGATAGTCAGGGGATCTTTGTCATCTGCATCGAAGAGGGCCTGGATAAATCGGTACTGCTGATGTCCGAGGATGACGCCAATGTGTATGACCCCCACATCTGGTTTGACGTTATGATCTGGAAGCAAGCCTCGCAAATTGTAGCGGAGGGTCTTGCCAAGGCCGATCCGGAGCATTCGGATGCTTACAGGGCAAACCTGGAGCAATATCTTAAGGAGCTTGATGAGCTGGATGAATATATCCATGAGCGGGCTTCCGAGCTGCCGGAGGGTCAAAGAGTGCTGGTCACGGCACATGACGCATTTCAATACTTTGGCAGCGCCTATGACTTTGAGGTCCGGGGACTTCAGGGCATCAGCACCGATGCCGAGGCGGGCACTGCCGATGTAAGTGCGCTGGCAGACTTTATTGTAAAGCGGCGGATCAAAGCCATCTTTGTGGAGTCCTCGGTGCCGCCCAAGACTATTGAGGCGCTTCAATCGGCGGTAAAGGCCAAGGGCTTTGATGTGGCCATAGGCGGGGAGCTGTACTCCGACTCGCTGGGCGGAGAGAATTCAGGGGCGCAGACTTATATCCTGACCTTCCGGTCCAACATCGATACCATCGTGGATGCCTTAAAATGATTGGAGGGGTCAGAGTGGATATGAAAGCTACAAAATATGCAGTGGAGGTGGAAGACCTCACTGTTGCCTACGATGCAAAGCCTGTTTTATGGGATATTGATCTGAAAATTCCCAAGGGAATGCTGATGGCGGTGGTCGGACCGAACGGAGCGGGAAAGACGACACTGCTCAAGGCAATGCTGGGACTGTTGACCCCCGTCACCGGAGCTGTCCGCTTTATAAATGGAAAGAGTGAGGATGTGCGCTCATTGAAAAACCGCATCGGCTATGTTCCCCAAAGCGGCAGCGTGGACTGGGATTTCCCCGCAACGGTGCAGGACGTCGTACTGATGGGCTGCTACGGCAAGCTGGGTTGGATCAGGCGTCCCCGCAAGGAGGATTATGAGCTGACCCGGCAAATGCTGAAAAAGGTCGGCATGGAGAAATATGCCGACCGTCAGATCAGTCAGCTTTCCGGCGGCCAGCAGCAGC
>JAEXXN010000340.1 GCA_023405875.1 Bacillota bacterium
TAGCGGAAGGCGAAATTCCCAATTGAACAGTACCGGGATAAGCAGTGTTATCCGTTATAAGCTTGCCTTTACTGTCGAATAAAATATAACCGCTGTTGCCGGAACCCATAGTCAGGCCGGTTGTATCTGAAATACTCCAGTACCATGATGTTACTGCCTCACCATCCACTGTTCCCACAGCGCATTTTGTAAAATTAACTTCAACCTCATACTCATTCCCCAGGCTGTCATAGATAGTCATTGTCGAACTGAATTGCGGGTCGGGTATGGTATCTGTGCCGATAGTTTCAACAATACTGTCTAAAGCATATCCCACTGCCGTTTCCGAGGAATCAAGATTGCCTGTAAAGGTTGCGTTTTCAGTGGCCTGTGCGGCTATAATCCTTTTATTATTGTTATATGCATCACTATAGATGTTTATAGGTTCAACCAACATATCTGTGTTATATATATAGGTTCCGTCAGCCTGCTGCACTCCGCCATAGTCCAGCCAGCCATATACATTCATACCGCCTGATGTAACAAGGTTTCCCAATTCGTCTACAGTGAAGTTACCGGCTCTTGTAAACTGGTAGGTAGAGTTGCTTCCGTTACTTACAATAAAATATCCGCTCCCGTTAATTGCCAGGTCAGCCTGGTAGCCTGTGCTTTCCGTACTTCCGGCCGTCATGTTTGTGTCGATTGAAGCTATACCGGTTCCCAGGCCCACTTGCAGTGGATTGGTCCCGCCTTTGCCGGTAGTCGTATCCGCTGAAGCAGCTCCGCTTATTGTCTGGCTAAGTATGTCGCTGAAGGTCACCCTTGATGCTTTAAAACCTACCGTGTTGACATTTGCGATATTATTGCCTATTACGTCCATTTTCTGTTGATGTGCCTTCAGGCCTGACACGCCCGAAAATAATGACCTCATCATATTAATTGTCCCCCTTTCGTTTATCCGCCTATTTTAAAGATTCCATCCACCGGTATATTCAAGCCGTTCAGCGTAACCGTTATAACACCGTCTTCCTCACTTACAGCTTCCAGCTCTGCTGTCACAGGCACCACCTTGCCTGTACTGCTGTCTGTAACATTAAGATTTATTTCAGAGCCAATGTGTGCTGTAAGGTACTCAAGCATATCCTCTGAGCTTGAATAATCACCTGAAAGTATCGAATCTACTTCACAGGTAACTCCATCCATAACTGCGTAATCCTCATATGCCCCCTTGGAAATACCGGTAACTGTTCCTTCCACAGCAATTACCTCAAGGGTTTCCGAATCATAGATATACCCCTTGCAGGTCTTTCCCACCAATAAAGATAGTTCCGATACGCCGCTGCGGCTATAATCCATTACATCTGTCACAGCTTCAAGGCTGACCTCTGTACCCCCGACTATCAGAACAGCATTTCCGTTTTTGAGCTTTACTGAGTCTACGACCCCGCTTATTTGAGATACTGTGCCGGAGGAGTCCGTAGTAGTTGCTGTTACATATTTTCCGGTCATATTCAATGCTTCCATATTTGAAATACCTGTGCTTATGTTGCCCATGTATTCCAGCGTGCTGAACTGCGCAAGCTGCGACACATATTCTGTGTTGTCCATTGGACTTAGCGGATCCTGGTATTTCATCTGGGTAACGAGCAGCTTAAGAAATTCATCCTTTCCCAGCTCCGAGGATCCCGTAGCCTTGGTACTGCTGGTTGTAGCCGTGTAATTGGTACCGACAGAATTAACACTCATTTACTTCACCTCTTCCAAACTCAAATGTTTTCTCTTGTAACAAAATTTCAACAAGGGGTTTTGCATACTTGCAAAAACCTACCCGAGCGTTTCAACGGGGCGGGTGATATGCAGGTGGGGTATATCTGGCACCCCGTTATATTGATGTTAACAAGCAATAACGGAATAATTATCGAAGTATTATGATACATATCAGTAAATTGCGTCAAATTATGTAATTGTTCCAAAAAAGTAAAGACCACTAATGATTTTCACTAGTGGTCTTTACTTTTTTGAAATTTGAAATTTAGTTGTTGTTCAGCATTCTATAGCCATAGCCGTATATTGATTCTACCCTGAGATAATTCATCTTATTCCTCAGCCTTCTCACCAGATCGTCCACCGACCGGTCGGATCCGAAATAGTCCTGACCCCATACGTATTTTAATATCTGCTCCCTTGAAAAGGTCCGCAGGGGATTTTTGACAAACAGGAGCAGCAGATCGAATTCCTTTGAAGTAAGCCTGACAATTTTCGAATCGGCCATTACTATCCTTTTATTCTCATCAATTACATAAGGCACGATATTATATACCAGAGTCCTGCGTGAACCGGAACCGAAGCCATATGTCCGTTCGAGCATTTTTTTTGCACGTATTACAAGCTCTTTAGGTAAAAACGGTTTTGACAGGTAATCATCACATCCCATTTCCAAGCCAATTACACGATCCATTCCGGAATTTCTTTCAGATATCAATATAACCGGTACCCGTGGGTACTTTTCTTTTACCTCAGCCAAAATCTGATATCCGTCGATATCCGGAAGTGCACTGTCCAGGATCCAAATATGCGGGCATTTATCAATGTATTTGCTTGCATTTTCGCCGTTCAAAAAGGATGTTATATTCCAGCCCTCCTTCTGCAGGTATAATGAGAACAAATGATTCAGATTGGTATCATTTTCCACTATATAAACCTGAAACAAAGATTACACCTCCCATTCAGACCTGATGTATGAATACTCACGTCTGAACCTGCTGCTATTACTATTTATCAGTATTGTCAAGTTTTTCCATGGCCATATAAATCATATTTTCTATTTCTTGTGACTTTGTACTTATCAAGCTGTCAAATATATCTGAAGTTGAATCCTCACTGCTGTCAGGGTATAGAATATCCATAAGGCTGTTGTCCGGGCTCTGAGAATTTCTGAACAGGTCTGTACCTTCATCATCCATTGTAAGGTAATCTGACAAGGATGTCCTGCTGCTGTAGTTTCCGGAAGAATCATAGTTTAAATAGGAAGACAGCTCCTCTGAGGTATTAAGCTTCAGAATATCCGCAAGACTGCTTGTCCCTGAGCCGCCTGTAGCTTCTGATGCTTCATCCGCACTTTTTGTTTTACTTACAAGACTTGCGTATAAATTGCTGTAAATACTGCTTATACTGCTGATCGACATTTTATTCATCTCCTTTCTTTGTTATTGAAGGTGTATGAATACACTCCTTTCACAACTGCTTCCGTGCATAGATTTATCCTGATATATCTATCGGCAGGATTCAGCCGGCAATGTGAGGCAATATTGTGGCAAACCTGTGGTAAAAAAAGGTGGGAAATATATGAAGGAGCCTTTACATCGACTCCTTCATCTTGGTTTTTAAAGCAATCTATGC